>NZ_PSVN01000007.1:0-181556 GCF_002932235.1 Rathayibacter sp. AY1E3 | reverse complement strand
GCGGATCCGCCATCCGCTGCGCCACACCCCGGGCCCCGACCTTGCGGATCAGTGGGCGACCTCCCGATGTCGACCCGCCACCCCCTCGCTCTCCCCCCGAGCCGAACGATCGATCCGCGTGCCAGCGGATCGGTCTAGGCGATCGCTCCCCGCTCTGCGAATCGCATCCACGCCGGAAAGCCGACTGCGCCGAGCCCGGCGGGGACGGGCTCGGGGACGAGCACCGCGACCGCGCCGAGCCCGGCGGGGACGGGCTCGGTGTGAAACACCCCCGAGCCGAACGATCGATCCGCGTGCCAGCGGATCGATCTAGGCGATCGCTCCCCGCTCTGCGAAACGTGACCACCCTCTCCGGCCGACCGCGCCGAGCCCGGCGGGGACGGGCTCGAAGGAAGATCAGCCGAGGCTCGCGACCCACTCCGAGCTGCCGTCGACGAAGGACTGCTCCTTCCAGATCGGCACCGACGCCTTGATGTCGTCGACCAGTGCCGCGCAGGCTTCGAAGGCCGCCGCGCGGTGGGCCGAGGCCACGGCGCAGGCGAGGGCGAGGTCGCCGACCACGAGGTCGCCGATCCGGTGCACGGCGGCGATGCGGACGTCGGGCCAGCGCTCGGCGATGCGGCGGGCGGAGGCGAGGAGTGCGGCGGGGGCGTCCGGGTGCGCCTCGTAGGACAGCCGGAGCACGCCGCGGCCCTCGTCGTGGTCGCGGACGACGCCCGCGAAGGTCACCACGGCGCCGTGCGTCGGGGAGTCGACCGCCTGCTCGCACTCGTCGACGGTGATGGCCTCGGCCGCGAGCCGGGCGAGGGCGACCGGCTCAGCGGGCATGGTCGCCGCCTCCGAGCTGATCGAGGAGGTGCCCGATCACCGGGTCGAGCACGTCGATCCCGTCGCGGACGCCGCCGGGGGATCCGGGGAGGTTCACTACGACGGTGCGGCCGCTGACGCCGGCGAGCCCGCGGCTGAGCACGGCGGTCGGGACGTGGGCGGCGCCCTTGGCGCGCACCGCCTCGGCGAGGCCGGGCAGGGGCCGCTCCAGGAGGGGAGCGGTCTGCTCCGGGGTGACGTCGCTCGGGGCGACGCCCGTCCCGCCGGTGGTCACGACCACGTCGACTCCGCTGCCGATCGCGTCGGCGATCGCCTCGCCCACCGCGTCGCCGTCGGCCACGACGACCACGCGGGACTCCCAGCCGCGGGTGGTGAACCAGGCCTCCAGCGCCGGTCCCGTCCGGTCCTCGTACACGCCGGAGGCGGCACGGGTGGAGGCGACGACCGCCACCGCCCGCCGCGTCACGGGGTTCCTCCGCTCGTCCACGAGCCGCTCCTCCCGCCCGCCTTCGCGAGCACACGGATGCCGGTGATCGCGGCACCGCGATCGACCGCCTTGATCATGTCGTAGACCGTGAGGGCGGCCACGCTGACCGCGGTCAGCGCCTCCATCTCGACGCCGGTGCGCCCGGTCGTGCGCACGCGCGCCTCGATCCGGACGCGGCCGTCCTGCGGCTCGAGGTCCACGTCGACGCCGTCCAGCGCCAGCGGGTGGCAGAGCGGGATGAGGGTAGAGGTCGCCTTCGCGCCGAGGATCCCGGCGATCCGCGCCACGCCGAGCGCTTCGCCCTTGGGCAGCTCGCCCTGCTCGAGGAGCCGCACCACCTCGGGTGAGGTCTCGACGTAGCCCTCGGCGACGGCGGTGCGCGCCGTGACCTCCTTCGCGCTCACATCGACCATGTGCACGGCTCCGTCGCCGCGCACATGGGTGAGCCGATCGCTCTCAGTCATCGATCCTCCAGATCTCGACCGTGTCGCCGGTCGCTGCGTGGTCCGTCCCGACGGGGACGTGGATGAGCACGGTGGAGCGGGCGTAGGACGCCAGCAGGTGCGAGCCGGGCCCGCCCACCGGGTGCACGAGGCCCTCGTCGTCGAGGACTCCGCGGCGGATCTGGTGCAGGTGCGCGGGCGAGTCGAGCGCCGTGCCGAGGCGCGCACGGAGCCGCGGCCGCTCGGCGGGCGTCCGTCCCGCGAGCGAGCGCAGCACGGGCCGGAGGAACACCTCGAACGAGACCAGGGCGCTCACCGGGTTCCCGGGAAGCGAGACCACCGGCAGGTGCAGCCCCTCGGCCACGCGCACGAGACCGAGGCCCTGCGGGCCGCCCGGCTGCATCTCGACGTGGCCGAACTCCGAGCCCGCCGGGCCGAGCGCGTCGCGGACGACCTCGTAGGCGCCCGCGCTGACACCGCCGACCGTGATCACCAGGTCGGCCGCGCCCGCGTGCTCCTCGAGCAGCGCCAGGAGGTCCTCGGCCCGATCGCTCGTGCAGGCGGCGACGACGGGCAGCGCGCCCGCCTCGCGGACGGCCTCGGCCAGCAGGGCGCCGTTCGCGTCGTGGATCTGCGCCTCCTCGAGGACGGCGCCTGCGGGACGGATCTCGTTGCCGGTGGGGACGACGAGCACCCGGAGTCGCGGCAGCACCTCCGCCTCGGTCAGCCCGAGGGAGGCGAGGAGTCCGTAGTGGGCCGCGCGGAGGACCGTGCCGGCCGGGAGGGCGAGCTCGCCGCGGCGGGCGTCGCTGCCCCGGGCTCGGACGAAGGTCGCCGGCACCACCGGGTGCGCGAAGGCGACGCTGCCCTCCGCGGGGAAGCGCGGAGGATCGACGCGCTCGACCGGGACGACGGCGTCGGCCCCCACCGGCAGCGGCGAGCCGGTCATGATCGGTGTCGCCGTGCCGGGCTCGTGCCGCGGCGCCCGGTCGCCCGCGGGGATCGGCGCCGAGACGGGCAGGGCGACGGGATGCTCCGGCGCCGCCGCGTCGAGGTCGGCCGCCCGCACCGCGAAGCCGTCCATCTGCGAGTTGTCGAAGCGCGGCAGGTCGAGCGGGGAGTCGACGGAGCGGGCGAGGACCCGCCGGTCGTACGCGCCCGTATCGGCGGCGACGGCGGCCGGATCCAGGCTCAGCGTCTCGCGGGCACCCCGCGTGGCCAGCGGCGCGAGCAGCGCCCGCACCCGGGCGGCGTGCAGGTCGATCGAGGTCATCGTGTCCTCTCGCGAGCGGCGGAGCCCGACCGGCGGCGGGACCGAGTCCATCTTGCCGGGTCGCGCCCGGTTCCGCGGCGTAGTGTGAGCGGATGAGCACAGCACTGGGGATCCCGGGCTTCCGGCCCCGACAGCGCAGCGCGGTCCTCCCGGCCGACCGCCCCGCCACCCCGCTCCTCCTGGACACCTACGGGCGCGTCGCGGACGATCTGCGGATCTCGCTGACGGACAAGTGCAATCTGCGCTGCACCTATTGCATGCCGGCGGAGGGCCTGCCGTTCCAGCCGCCCGCGTCCCTGCTCAGCCGTGAGGAGATCCTCCGCCTCGCGCGCATCGCCGTGGAGCAGTTCGGCGTCCGCCAGATCCGCTTCACCGGCGGCGAGCCGCTCCTGCGCAAGGACCTCGTCGACATCATCCGCGACGTCGCCTCCCTCGACCCGCGCCCCGAGATCTCGCTCACCACGAACGCGATCGGCCTGTCGGGTCGGGCAGCGGCGCTCGCCGACGCCGGCCTGAACCGCGTCAACGTCTCGCTCGACTCGATCTGCGCCGAGACCTTCGCGAAGGTCACCCGTCGCCCGTTCCTCGACCGCGTCCTCGCGGGCATCGACGCGCTCGGTCCCGCCGGCCTGGACCAGACCAAGATCAACGCGGTGCTCCTGCCCGGGATCAACGACCACGAGGCCCCGGAGCTGCTCGCCTGGGCCCTCGCGGGAGGCCACCAGCTCCGCTTCATCGAGCAGATGGCGCTCGACGCCGACCACGGCTGGGACCGCGCGACCATGATCACCGCCGCGGACATCCGGGCGCTGCTCTCGGAGCGCTTCTCGCTCAGCCCGCACGCGGCCCCCCGTGACGGCGCCCCCGCCGAGCTCTTCGACGTCCGCGAGGCCGGGGGGTCCGAGGTGCTCGGCCAGGTGGGGATCATCGCGTCCGTCACCGAGAACTTCTGCGACGACTGCCGCCGCACCCGGCTCACCGCCGAGGGCGGTGTCCGCAGCTGCCTCTTCTCGAACGAGGAGACGGACCTGCTCGGCCCGATGCGCGCGGGCGCGGACGACCACGAGGTCGCCCAGCTCTGGCGCGGGGCGATGTGGGCCAAGCCCGCGGGACACGAGATGAACCGGGCGGGCTTCGTGCAGCCCGAGCGCACGATGAGCGCGATCGGCGGATGAGCATGCGGGTCCGCTACTTCGCGGCGGCCAAAGCCGCCCTCGGCCGTGGTTCCGACGAGCTCGACGAGGTGCCCGACCTGGGCGCTCTCGAGGAGAGACTCGTCGCCTCCGCGCCTTCGGCCGCCGACGTGCTCGCACGGTGCACCTACCTGGTCGACGGCGTGTCGACCGCGGACAGGGCCACGCCGCTGCGTCCCGATGCCGCGGTCGACGTCCTGCCGCCGTTCGCCGGCGGCTGACCCCGAAGAGCCCTCCGTGACGAGCCGTCCTCGACCGGACCGGTGCGTCCGATCCGCGCGGTTCGCAGCAGGTGCGTCCGCGGTTCTGGAGGACGCTGCATCCCGAGGACGGACTGGTCCTGTCCCGCCGCACAGGGACCCGTGGGACGCCTCCCTCGGACCCGCGTGCGGCGGGGCAGGACCGGATCAGCGGCCGATTCCGTGCGTCACGGGCACAGGACGTTGGTCATCGTGTCGAGCACGTTGCGGTTCTGCACGTCGAGGAATCCGAACGCCGAGGAGACTCCGGTGGCGACCAGCACGCCGCTGACGAAGGCCCTGCCGTCCCGGGTCACGTAGGCGTCCGGCGCGAAGATGGTGGCGTCGGAGGGCACACCGGAGGCGACGCGGATCTGCGGCTGCGTCCTGTCCGCGAACGCGCCGTACCGGACGAGAGCGCCGTTCTGGATCACGTCCACGACGTCACGGTTCTGTCGATCGCGGTAGGCGTCGGCACTGGTCACCCCGGTGGCGACCAGGATGCTGCTGTTGAAGAGGCGCCCGTCCGGCGTCAGGTGGTACGAGGGCGCCAAGGCCGTCGATCCTGCCGGAACGTTCCTGGCGTAGACCTGGTTCTTCGTGGAGGAGATGTAGCGGACGAGCTCCGAGCCGACGATCACGTCGATGACGTCGTTGTTGCTCTGGTCGCGGAAGGAGTCCGCGCTCGTCACTCCGGTGGTCACGAGGGCTCCGCCGGCGCGCCGCAGCTCGCCGTTCGGTGTGACGTAGAAGGCGGGCGCATGGACCGTCGACCCGGCAGGCACGCCGCTCCCGATGGCCTTCGGCGCGGCCTCTCCGGTGACGAAGCGGTAGAAGACGCCGTCGACGACGAAGTCGGCGACGTCGCGGTTCTGCTCGTCGCGGAAGCCCTGGACGCTGGTGACGCCGCGCGCGATCCGCCCCCCGCCGTGGTAGAGCTCGCCCGACTCCGTCAGGTAGTACCGGGGTCCGACGGTCTTGGCTCCCGAGGGCACGTTGCCGTTCGACTCCGTCGTCGTCCGTCCGCCGTCGGTGACGTACCGGACGGCGGTCCCCGTGGTCGCGGTGGTGCTCGCGGTCGCCGTCGCGCCCGCGGCGCCGGAGACGGCGGAGAGGGTGATGCCGTTCTGCGCCACGTTCCCGGCCGTGACCGGGATGCTCACGCGTCCGTCCGCGCCGGTCGTCGCCCTGACGGTCTGCGCGCCGCCGCTGGTCAGGCCGGCGGGGAGAGTGATGGTGACCGTGTCGCCGGCAGCGGGAGCGCCGTTGGTCGTGGCGAGGACGGAGACCGTTCTCGTGGTGCAGGCGGGGAAGGAGTACGCCGGGGCGTCGAAGGCGAGGGTGAGGCCGGTGGACGCGGCGGCCGCGGGGGTCGCGACCGCCGCGGCGACGACGGGGACGGACCAGGCCGCACCCGACATGATCGTCCGCCGGGCGGGCCCCCCGCCGGTCGAGTCGATCCGCGGTGGGAGGGAGCGCGAGTGCGCTGCCGTCGGGTCCAGGGCGTTGGTGTCCGTCATGGTGTTCCTTTTCTTTCTTTCGTGCGAGGGGTGGTGGACGCGCCGATACTGCCGAACGTCCGGCCTCCGGTCGACGCGGAACGGGCCGCGACGAGGTTCCATGCCCGACCGTGGACGTTCCGTCGCGCCGCCGGACCGGGGGAGCCGCTCAGGCCGCCTCCTCGCCGGGAGCCCGTCCGGCGCGGGGGACGCGGCGGCCCACGTCAGCTCGCGTCGTCGATCCGGCGGAGGGTCCGCTGCATGTGGATCCGCGAGCTGAAGCCGGCCGACCGCGCCACGCGGTCCAGGTCCGTCGCCGCCCGTGGGCCGAGCTCGTCGAGGAGGCGCTGCGCCTCGAAGGCCCGTGCGCGCTCGATCCGCTGACGAGGGGTGGTGCCGGCGGCTGAGAACGCCCGGTGCAGGTGGCTGACCGACACGCCGAGGCTCTCCGCGAGCGTCTCCACCGTGAAGGAGCGGTCGCGGTAGTGCCGCTCGATCAGGCGCGTGCCGTTCGCGTACACGGCGGCGGGGGACCGGTCCTCCCGGTCGGAGGAGGGCAGCAGCGCCGAGAAGGCCGAGGCCAGGAGGTGCTCGCTCGCGATCTCGAAGTGCTCGAAGGCCGCGTCCGAGGGCTCGACGCCGAAACTGAGGACGGTGTTCGCCGCACCGGTGAGTGCGCGCCAGTAGGCCTCGGGGAGGGCGAGGACCCGGTCCGTGAGCGAGGCGAACTCGCTCGCGCGGAGCACCGAGGGGCGCAGCTGCCACTCGAAGCGCGCCCACGGACTGAGCGCCGCCGCGTACTGCACCGTCGAGGCGCGGGTCACGAGAGCGCTGCCGGCCGGGAGCCGGTGGTCGCGGCCCCGGGCGGAGAGGCGGCCGGTCCCGTCGAGGCTGAAGAGCACGCGGAGCCTTCCGGGATGGGGGAGGACCTCGAACTCCCCGGTCTGCAGCCAGGCGCGGCTGAGGCTGAGGCGCGGCGAGACGATCGCGTCGCAGACGGCACCTCGCGGCAGGGGGCGCCGCGGAATCCAGCCGAGCCGACGCAGCCGCCTCTCGGCGGGACTCCAGACCCCGGGCATCACGCCTCCGCGCCGGGGTCGAGCGGGTCGGGAGGATCGAGCAGCGCCGCCTGCCGCGCGGAGTGCGGTGAAGGCGTCGGCATGGGTGCTCTCCTCGGAACGGTGGCCGCGAGCACGCCACCGCCGATCAGCTTCGGACACTGCTCCGCCCTGATCCGCGGAGAAGGACGGATCCTCTCCGCTGCGAGCACCGAACATCCCGGGTCGCCGATCGGCAGGGCGCTGGGTGCGCCTCACCCCACCCGTTCCGCGGCGCACGCGGCCGCGGCACGGGTCACCGCTCCCGCCACGACGCCATCCCGCCGTCGAGCGAGTCGGACGCCACGCCCGCCGCCGCCGCGCGCTCTGCCGCGAGACGCGATCGGACCCCGGAGGCGCAGTGCAGCACGAGCGGACCGGCCGGCAGAGCGACGGGGTCGAAGCGCGACATCGGCATCCGCACGGCACCGGGCACCGCGACGGTCCGGTCCTCGTCGTCCTCGCGGAGGTCGACGACGGTCGGGGGCGTCGGCCCGGCCAGCCGCTCCCGCAGCTCGGCCGCCGTGATCGAGCCCGCCGCGGCCCGCCGCTCCGGGACCGGCGGCACCCGCCGCTCGAGAGGGAGCTCGGCCCAGGAGGAGTCGAGAGCGTCGTGCACGAGGACGCGACCGAACAGCGGCTCGCCCGCCCCGGTCACGAGCTTCACGACCTCGGCCGCCATGGCCGAGCCGATCAGCGCGCAGAGCGCGCCCAGCACGCCCACCGTCGAGCAGCTGTCGCCCGCGTCCTCGGCCTCGGGGTGCAGCGCGCGCAGGGTCACCCCTCCGCCCGGAGCGCCGGCCCAGAAGGTCGAGAGCTGCCCGTCGAAGCCGAGTGCCGATCCCCACACGTGCGGGATGCCGGCGCGCGTCGTCGCGTCCGAGGCGAGGTAGCGCGCGCCGAAGGTGTCGAAGCCGTCGACCACGACGTCCCAGCCCGCCACCAGGGCGTCGACGTTGGCCGAGGTCAGCGACACCGGGAAGGCCCGGGCGTCGATGCCGGGGGAGAGCCGCCGCGCGGTCGCCGCCGCCGACTCCGCCTTCGACCGGCCCACCGAGGAGTCGTCGTGCGCCGTCTGCCGCGCCAGGTTCGAGAGCTCGACGACGTCGCCGTCCACGATGCCGAGCCGCCCGATCCCGGCCGCGGCGAGCGCCGTGATCACCGGCGAGCCGATGCCGCCCGCGCCGAGGATCAGCACGCGCGCGTTCCGGAGGCGCCGCTGTCCGAGCTCCCCGAGGGGCGCCAGGCGGATCTGCCGGGCGAACCGCTCGCGCTCGGCGGCGGTCAGCGGCGGTCCGGGCTCGACGAGCGGGGTCATGAGAGCTCCTTCCTCCACTGGCCCTCGTGGGCGACGGGGGTGAAGCCGACGGCCTCGTTCACGGCGAGCATCGGTCGGTTCTCCTCGGCGTTCCAGGTGTAGACGGCCCGGCAGTCCGGGGCGGTCCCCACCGCGTCGCCGATCGCGGTCAGGGCGAGGAAGTCGCTCCAGCCGTCGGCGCCCACGGCCTCGGGGATCGCGAGCTCGCGGATCCGGAGCGCTGGGTCGGGGGTGCGGTTCACCACCCCAGTGTGCACGTCCCGGCGCCCGCGGCGGCCTCCTGCGCCTGTTCCGGTGCGGGATCGCGGCGGTCCGTCGGCCGGTCGGGGCTCCGCCTCCCGGCCCGGCCGCGGCCGTCGGCTACCGTGGAGGCGTTGTGGACGGGAGCGAGGCGGCCGGGTGTACCTGAAGAGCCTGACCCTCAAGGGGTTCAAGTCCTTCGCTCAGCCGACCACGTTCGCCTTCGAGCCGGGGGTCACCTGCGTCGTCGGCCCCAACGGCTCGGGCAAGAGCAACGTCGTCGACGCGCTCGCCTGGGTGATGGGGGAGCAGGGGGCGAAGACGCTCCGCGGCGGCAAGATGGAGGACGTCATCTTCGCGGGCACCTCCACCCGCGGACCCCTCGGCCGCGCCGAGGTCGCGCTCACCATCGACAACTCGGACGGCGCCCTGCCGATCGAGTACACCGAGGTGACGATCACCCGGACCCTCTTCCGCAACGGCGGCAGCGAGTACGCGATCAACGGACGCGGCTGCCGGCTGCTCGACGTGCAGGAGCTGCTGAGCGACTCCGGTCTCGGGCGCGAGATGCACGTCATCGTGGGGCAGGGACAGCTCGACGCCGTGCTGCACGCGACCCCCGAGGAGCGGCGCGGGTTCATCGAGGAGGCCGCCGGGATCCTGAAGCACCGCCGCCGCAAGGAGAAGACGCTCCGCAAGCTCGAGGCGATGCAGGCGAACCTGACCCGCCTCTCCGACCTCGCGGGCGAGATCCGGCGCCAGCTCAAGCCCCTCGGGCGCCAGGCCGAGGTCGCACGGCAGGCGCAGACGATCGCCGCCGTGGTGCGCGACGCCCGGGCGCGCCTGCTCGCCGACGACGTGGTCGCGCTCCGGACCGCTCTGGACGGCTTCGCCCTCACCGAGAGCGAGCGGCACAGCGAGCGGGTGGTCCTGCAGCAGCGGCTCGAGCAGGCGACGCTCCGGCGAGCGCGGATCGAGGCGGAGGCGGTCGGCGACGCGGTCGACGACGCCCGGCGCACCTCGTTCGAGCTGGAGTCGGTGCAGGAGCGGCTGCGCAACCTCTCGGCCCTCGCCGGGCAGCGGCTCGCGATGCTCGAGCTCGAGTCCGAGCAGCCGCAGATCCAGCCGCGCGTGACGCCGGCCCAGGTGGAGGAGGCGCGGGTCGAGCTGGAGCGCCTGCGGCAGGCCGTCCTCGACGCGGAGACGGCGTGGGTCCAGGCGCAGCGCACGACCGTCGCCGCCCGCTCCGCCCTCGACGCGGTCGACGAGGAGATCGCCGCGCAGGCGGCCCTCGTCTCGCGCTACGACCTCGAGCTCTCCACCCTCTCGGGGCAGGCCGACACCGCCGCCTCCCGTCTCGCGTCCGTCCGGGGCGAGGTCCTGCGCGCGCAGAACACCCTCGATGCGGCCGACCGGCGGAAGGAGGCGGCGCGGCGGGCGCTCGACGCTCTGGAGGCCGAGCTGGACGACGCGGGCCGCGGCCCCGACGGCGGCCTCGACGAGGGCTACGAGCTCGCCCAGTCCGCGGTCTCGGCCGCCGAGGCCGGAATCGAGCGGCTGCGCGAGGAGCTGCACGCCCTGGAGCGCGAGCGCGAGGCGCTGGCCGCCCGCACGGGTGCCCTGTCGCTGGCCCTCGACGTCTCGGACGGCTCGGCCGAGCTGATCGCCGCCCGGATCGAGGGGGTGCGCGGCCGGGTCGCCGAGCGGATCCAGGTGCGGCCGGGGTCCGAGGCCGCGATCGCCGCCGCCCTCGGCGCGGTCGCCGACGCCGTGCTGGTCGAGTCGACCACCCGGGCCGACGCGGCTCTGGACGCCGCGCTGGAGCGCGACCTCGGACGCGTCGAGCTGCTGGTCGCCGACGCCGCCCGGCCGTACGTCGCTCTCACCGTTCCCGAGGGGGCGGAACGCGCGGGCGACCTCGTCTCGGCGCCGGCCGGGGTCCTCTCGCTCCTCGAGCGCGTGCTCGTGGTCGAGGACCTCGCCGCGGCGCGGCGCCTGAGAGAGGGCATCGATCCGGGCACCGTCCTGGTCACCCGCGACGGCGCGACCGTCTCCGACGCCGTGCAGAGCGCCGGCTCCGGCGGGCAGCGCAGCCGGATCGAGCTCGTCTCCGAGCGCGACTCGGCCGCCGCCCGGCTGGAGGAGGTCGAGGGCGGGATCGACCGGCTCCGCTTCGAGCTCGCCGAGCAGACCGGTGCGCTCCGCGGCGCGAAGGAGCAGGCCGCGAGCGCGCTCTCGGCCCTCCGCGAGCACGACGCCGCCCGTGCCGCCCACACCGAGCGGCTCGGCGGCGTGCGCGCCCAGCTCGAGGCGGCCACCGCCGAGCACGGCCGGGGCTCGAGGGCGCTGGCCGTCGCCTCGGACCGGGTCGGCGACGCCGAGCGCGCGGCCCAGGAGGCGAGGTCGGCGCTCGACGCCGCGCGCGCCAGGCCCCGGCCGGTGCTCGACGCGAGCGCGCGCGACGGTCTGCAGCGCGACGTCGACACCGCACGCGAGCGCGAGATCGAGGCGCGGCTCGGCGTCGAGACCGCCAAGGAGCGGGTGCGGGCGGAGCAGTCCCGCGGGGAGGCGCTGGCCCGCCAGCTGGCCGCCGACCGCGCCGCCGCCGACGAGGCCGCGCGCCGCGCCGTGATCCGCCGTCGCCAGCGCGACGCCGCGGCCGAGGTGACCGCCGCGCTCCCCGCCGTCCTCGCCTCCGTCGACCGCTCCGTCCAGCAGGCCCGGGCCGAGCTCGTCGCGGCCGAGGCGGCGCGCTCGCAGCAGAACGCCGAGCTGCAGGGGCTCCGCCGCGAGGAGGGGAGCGTGCGCGACCGGCTCCAGTCCGTCACCGAGAGCGTGCACGGCCTCGAGCTGCAGATCTACGAGAAGAGGCTGCAGCTCACCGGTCTGCTCGAGCGCGCCGCGTCCGAGCTCGGGCTCACCGAGGACGTGCTGGTGGAGGAGTACGGTCCCGGAGTCGGCGTCCCCGACGAGACGGACGAGGAGCAGGAGCCGCGGCCCTACGTCCGCGAGGAGCAGCGCCGCCGCCTCGAGAAGGCCGAGAAGCAGCTGGGGCAGCTGGGCCGCGTCAATCCGCTCGCGCTGGAGGAGTTCGCCGCGCTGGAGCAGCGGCACGCGTTCCTGACCGAGCAGCTGGCCGACCTCACCGGGACCCGGCGGGACCTGCTCACCATCATCGAGGAGCTCGACGAGACGATGCAGACCGTGTTCGCCTCCGCGTTCGACGACACGCAGGCGGCGTTCGCGGACGTGTTCCCCGTCCTCTTCCCCGGCGGCACCGGCAGCATCCGCCTGACCGACCCGGAGAACCTGCTCACCACCGGCATCGAGGTCGCGGTGCGGCCGGCCGGCAAGAAGATCGAGCGGCTGTCGCTCCTCTCCGGAGGGGAGCGCTCGCTCGCGGCCGTGGCGTTCATGGTCGCCATCTTCAAGTCGCGGCCGAGCCCCTTCTACATCATGGACGAGGTGGAGGCCGCTCTCGACGACGCGAATCTCGGCCGACTGCTCAGCATCTTCGAGGACCTGCGCACCTCGAGCCAGCTGATCGTCATCACCCACCAGAAGCGGACCATGGAGATCGCGGACGCCCTCTACGGCGTCTCGATGCGGCAGGACGGCGTCTCGGCCGTTGTCGGCCAGCGCATCGCCGCGCCCCCGGCCTGAACCCGCCTCCCCGACCGCTCGGAGGCGCGCCCGCCGGTAGCCTGGACCCATGGCAGAACGCACCTCCTGGTCGCTCGGCCGCGCACTGCGCGGCCTGTTCGAGAAGCGCACGATCGATGACCAGACCTGGGACGACCTCGAGACGGCGCTGATCACCGCCGACTTCGGCCCCGACATCACCGAGGAGATCGTCGACGACCTCCGCGCCAAGGTGGCCCGATACTCCACCACCGACCCGCGCGACCTCCAGCGGATGCTCCGCGAGTCCCTCGAGGAGCGCCTGTCGAAGTACGACACCACCCTCAAGCTCAGCGAGCGCCCCGCCGTGATCCTCGTGGTCGGCGTGAACGGCGTCGGCAAGACCACGACCATCGGCAAGTTCGCCAAGTTCCTCCGCAACTACGGCCGGAGCGTCGTGGTCGGCGCGGCCGACACCTTCCGCGCCGCGGCGGTCGACCAGCTCGCCACCTGGGCGCAGCGCGCCGACGCCCAGATCGTCCGCCCTCAGCAGGAGCGCCAGGATCCGGCGTCCGTCGCCTTCCAGACCGTGCAGTTCGCGAAGGACACCGGCGTCGAGATGGTCATCATCGACACGGCCGGCCGCCTGCACACCAAGGGCGGGCTGATGGACGAGCTCACGAAGATCAAGCGCGTCATCGAGAAGCAGGCCCCGATCTCCGAGATCCTGCTCGTGCTCGACGCGACGACCGGTCAGAACGGGCTGAGCCAGGCCGAGGCGTTCATCGAGCACGCAGGCGTCACCGGCCTGGTCATCACCAAGCTCGACGGCTCCGCGAAGGGCGGCTTCGTCCTCGCGGTCCAGGAGCGCACCGGCATCCCGATCAAGCTCGTCGGCCAGGGCGAGGGCATCGGCGACCTCACCGGCTTCACCCCCCACGTCTTCGCCCAGCAGCTCGTCAGCTGAGCGGCCCCGCCCGGAACGACGCGCCGGCGCCGTCCCGGTGGCGGGCTACACGGCCTGCGAGAAGCCCAGTGCCGCGTCGGCGAGGTGGCGCAGGTGCTCCGGGACCGGCAGCCCCTTCGACTCCATCGAGCGCGCCCAGAGCCGGCCGGCCCGGTAGGAGGATCGGACCAGGGGCCCGGCGAGGACGCCGAGGAAGCCGATGTCCTCGGCCTCCTCCTTGATCGCCACGAACTCCTCCGGGTGCACCCAGCGGTCCACCGGCAGATGCCGCGGCGTCGGGCGGAGGTACTGCGTGATGGTCACGATGTCGGTGCCGGCGTCGTGGAGGTCCTGCAGCGCCTGCGAGATCTCCTCCCGCTCCTCGCCCATGCCGAGGATGAGGTTCGACTTCGTGATCAGCCCCGCCTCCCGGCCCTGGGTGAGCACGTCGAGCGAGCGCTCGTAGCGGAAGGCCGGCCGGATGCGCTTGAAGATCCGCGGCACCGTCTCGACGTTGTGGGCGAACACCTCCGGCTCCGCGTCGAACACCCGCTGCAGGTGCTCGGCGCGGCCGGTGAAGTCCGGGACCAGGATCTCGACCCCCGTGCCCGGAGCCTGGGCGTGGATCTGGCGGATGGTCTCGGCGTAGAGCCAGGAGCCCTCGTCCGGCAGGTCATCGCGGGCGACTCCGGTGACGGTCGCGTAGCGGAGGTTCATCCGCGCCACGGACTCGCCGACGCGCCGGGGCTCGTCCGCGTCGTAGTCCGCGGGCTTCCCGGTGTCGATCTGGCAGAAGTCGCAGCGGCGGGTGCACTGGGCGCCCCCGATGAGGAAGGTCGCCTCGCGGTCCTCCCAGCACTCGAAGATGTTGGGGCAGCCCGCCTCCTGGCAGACGGTGTGCAGCTCCTCGCTCTTCACCAGCGACTGCAGCTGCAGGTACTCCGGGCCCATCGAGGCCTTCGTGCGTATCCACTCGGGCTTGCGCTCGATCGGCGTCTCGGCGTTGCGGATCTCCAGCCGCAGGAGCTTGCGGCCGCCGGCCTCGGCGCTCACGCGGCGACCTCCTCGATGCGGGCGGAGAAGGCGGGGGCCGCCTCCGAGAAGCGCGCCGCCACCCGCGCCCGCACCGCCTCCATGGGCGGAGCCTCGCCGCGCTCGCGCTCGAGCGTGGTCACTCCGGCGTCGGCGATGCCGCAGGCGACGATGCGGGCGTAGGGCTCGAGCCTGTTCGAGACGTTGAGGGCGAATCCGTGCATCGTCACGCCCGAGGCGACGCGGATGCCGATCGCGGCGATCTTGTCGGCGCCGCCGTCCCTCGGGATCCACACTCCCGAGCGCCCGTCGACGCGCCGCCCCTGCACGCCCAGGTCATCGAGAGCGGCGATCAGCACGCCCTCCAGCGAGCGGACGTAGGCGACCACGTCGACGGGCTCGCCGAGCCGCACGATCGGGTAGCCGACGAGCTGGCCCGGGCCGTGCCAGGTGATCCGCCCTCCGCGGTCGACGTCGACCACGGGCGAGCCGTCGTCCGGGCGCTCGTGCGCCTCGGTGCGCTTGCCGGCGGTGTAGACGGAGGAGTGCTCGCAGAGCACGAGGGTGTCCGGCCTCGAGCCCGCCACCACCTCGGCGTGCAGGCGGCGCTGCAGCTCCCAGCCGTCGGTGTAGTCCAGGGGATCCGCGGAGTCGCCCGCCACCAGTGTCTCGATCACCGGGCCACCCTAGCCCTGTTCTTGGACCCGGACCAGTTAATCCGCTCCGCGGTGATCGCGCCGATCGCGAGCCGATCGGCGGCCCCGCCCGCCGACCCTCCGGGCCTCCGGTAGAATTCCGGGCATCATGGCTACTTTCGGCACCCTCTCCGATCGACTCGTCGAGACCTTCAAGAACCTCCGGACGAAGGGCAAGCTCTCCGCGTCGGACGTCGACGGCACCGTCCGCGAGATCCGGCGGGCCCTCCTCGACGCCGACGTCGCGCTGGAGGTCGTGAAGGAGTTCACCGGCAAGGTGCGCGAGCGCGCCCTCGGCGACGAGGTCAACAAGGCGCTCAACCCGGCCCAGCAGGTCGTCCAGATCGTCAACGAGGAGCTCGTCGCGATCCTCGGCGGGCAGTCGCGCCGGCTCGAGTTCGCCAAGCGCCCGCCGACCGTCATCATGCTCGCCGGCCTCCAGGGCGCGGGCAAGACGACCCTCGCGGGCAAGCTCGGCAAGTACCTGGGCAAGGACGGCCACACCCCGCTGCTCGTCGCGGCCGACCTCCAGCGCCCCAACGCCGTGCAGCAGCTGCAGGTCGTCGGCGAGCAGGCCGGAGTCGCGGTCTACGCGCCGGAGCCGGGCAACGGCGTCGGCAATCCGGTCAAGGTCGCTCAGAACGCGATCCGCTTCGCGACCGACAAGCAGTACGACACGGTCATCATCGACACGGCCGGACGCCTCGGCGTCGACGCCGACATGATGAAGCAGGCCGCCGACATCCGCCGCGTCACGAACCCCGACGAGGTCCTGTTCGTCATCGACGCGATGATCGGCCAGGACGCGGTCGCGACCGCCAAGGCCTTCCAGGAGGGAGTCGACTTCACCGGCGTCGTCCTCTCCAAGCTCGACGGCGACGCCCGCGGAGGCGCGGCGCTCTCGGTCGCCTCGCTCACCGGCCGCCCGATCCTCTTCGCCTCCACGGGCGAGTCGCTCGACGACTTCGAGCAGTTCCACCCCGACCGCATGGCGAGCCGCATCCTCGACCTCGGCGACGTGCTGACCCTCATCGAGCAGGCCCAGTCCGCGTTCGACGAGGACGAGGCGCGCAAGATCGCCGAGAAGATCATGGGGGACACGTTCACCCTCGACGACTTCCTCGGCCAGATGCAGCAGCTGCGCAACATGGGCTCGATCAAGAAGATGATCGGCATGCTGCCCGGCGCGAAGGGCATGCGCGAGCAGCTCGACCAGTTCGACGAGCGCGAGATCGTGCGCACCGAGGCGATCATCCAGTCGATGACGAAGGCGGAGCGGGTCAACCCGAAGCTGCTCAACGGCTCGCGGCGCCTGCGCATCGCCCGCGGCTCCGGCATGACGGTCACGGACGTCAACCAGCTCGTCCAGCGCTTCGAGCAGGCCGCCAAGATGATGAAGACGGTCGCCAAGGGCGGCATGCCCTCGGTCCCCGGCATGGGCCCCGTGCCCGGCGCCGGCTACCAGGGCCGCCCGAAGGCGCAGAAGAAGAAGAGCAGCAAGTCCGGCAACCCCGCCAAGCGCGCGGCCGAGAACGCGGCGATCACCTCCGGGCCCCGCCCGGGCGATGCGGGCGGCTCCGGCTTCGGCCTGGGCGGCGGCGCCGGCAAGGGCGCCCAGCCCACGCCGGAGGAGCTCGAGCAGCTGCAGAAGCTCCTCGGGCGATGAGGCGGGTCGCGGCCGGACGCGCGGGCGGGGTCCTCGTCCTCGCGGCCGTGCTCGGGCTCACCGGCTGCGCCGAGGGCTCCGGGGTCGACGCGATGACGGCGCCCTCCCCGGAGGACCTGGTCGGCCGCTGGGTGACGGGCGTCTCCTACGACGCGCCCGACGTGCCGTTCCTCCTGATCGCGGAGGACGGGACCTGGACGGGCTCCGACGGCTGCAACGGCGCGCTGGGCGAGTGGTCGATCGACCAGGAGGGCGCCCTCACCGTGTCGGCCGGGCCGAGCACGCTGATCGCCTGCGACGGCGTCGCGCTGCCGATGATCTTCTCGGAGGCGGCGATGGCCTCGATCGACGGCGGACGGCTCCGCCTGTTCGACGACGAGGGGGCCACCGTCGTCAAGCTCGCCCGCTCCACGAGCGACGAGGCGCCCTCGGCGTCGCCGGACCCGGCGGGGGAGTAGCGCGCCGTCCCTCCGGGGGCCGCAGCGGGGATCCCCGTGAGGCGCACCGCTCGCTAGCGTGAGGGCATGACAACCGCACACGCGCGCCCCGTCCGCATCGGCGTCCAGATCGCACCGCAGCACGTCCCCTACGAGGTCATCCGCGACACGCTCGCCGAGCTCGAGGACCTCGGCGTCGACATCGCCTTCAACTGGGACCACTTCTTCCCGCTCTCGGGAGAGCCGAACGGCCTGCACTTCGAGGGCTGGAGCATGCTCGCGGCCTGGGCCGAGCAGACCAGCCGCATCGAGTTCGGCCCGCTGGTCACCTGCAACAGCTACCGGAACCCCGACCTCCTCGCCGACATGGCGCGCACGGTCGACCACATCAGCGCCAAGGGCGCCGAGGGCCGTCTGATCTTCGGCATCGGCTCGGGCTGGTTCGAGCGCGACTACGAGGAGTACGGCTACGAGTTCGGCACTCCCGGCTCCCGCCTCGACGAGCTCTCCGAGGCGATGCCGCGCATCCGCAGCCGGTGGTCGATGCTCAACCCGGCGCCCACCCGCGACATCCCGGTGATGATCGGCGGCGGCGGCGAGAAGAAGACGCTGCGGATCGTCGCCGAGCACGCCGACATCTGGCACAGCTTCTCGGACGTCCCGACGCTCGAGCGCAAGCTCGGCGTGCTCTCGGAGTGGTGCGGACGAGTCGACCGCGACCCGGCCGCGATCGAGATCTCGACCGGCGCGAGCGTGCGCGGCGGTGTCGGCGACGCCTCCTTCGACGTGCTCGACCAGCAGTACGACCTGGGCGCCCGCCTGTTCACGCTCGGCATCACCGGTCCGGACATCGACCTCGCGCCCGTGCGCGACCTGCTCGGCTGGCGCGACGGCCGGAACAGCACCGCGCGCTGACCCGGCGGGGCGCCGTCACGACGGCGCCCCGCGTCGGAGTCAGGCCGCCGGCGCGTCCGTCGCCTTCTGTCCCGTCGGCACCGCCCGGGCGAGGCCGGACTTCTCGGCCGCCACCTCGAACGCGTCGGCCAGGGCGCGCTGGCCCTCGACGGTGGGATGCACGCCGTCCTCGCCGAGCAGCCCGTCCTCGCGGAGGGGGTCCGGGTACTCCAGCGCACCGCCGCCGGCGGCCGTCACGGCCTCGACCAGTGCCGCGTCGTACTCGTCGAGATCGGAGGGACGCGGGTCGGGGCCCCAGACCGAGTCGAGCGCGATGAGCCGGGCCGAGGGCGAGGCGGACACGATCGCGTCCACTGCCGGCCCGATCGCGGCGTCCACGTCCTCCGGATCCCAGCCGAGATCGTTGCTGCTGGCGATCAGCACGATCGCGTCGGGCCGGGTGTCGGCGATCTCCTCCGCGCGGTCGCCGATCGCGACGCCGCAGTCGCCCGGCTCGATGAAGCCGCCGCCGTCGCAGCCCAGGTTCGTGACGTCCCAGCCGAGGTCGTCGCCGACGAGAGCGGGCCAGGCCTGCTCCGGGTCGACCGTCAGACCGCGCACGATGCTGTCGCCGACGATCGTCACCCGGGAGCCGACGGGAAGAGAGCCGCCGATCGAGAGCGGCAGCGGATCGGCGGTGACGGTCGGGAGGGGAGTGGCGGTGCCGGCGGGGGACGCGGTCGCCGGGCCGGTCGTCGTCGAGGACGAGCAGCCGGCGAGGCCGAGGGCCAGCGCGCCGATCGCGGCTGCGGCGAGGAGGACGGGACGCGTCATGAGCGGGGATCCCGGAGCCCGTCGCGCAACTCGCCCGCGAGCGCCCGGACCACCGCCTTCAGGTCGCCGTCGTTCGCCGCCGCCGTCCGCAGCTGGCGCTGGTAGCTCGCTCCCGCGACCAGGATCAGCTCGACGTCGCCGAGCTCCTTCACGCAGTCGAGACGCTCGGCGACCGGTGCGAGGGTGACGAGCAGGTCGCGGATGTCGTCGGTGACCAGCCGCTCCGCTCCAGCGGCGTCGAGGATGATCTCGGCGTCGAGTCCGTAGCGGGCCGCGCGCCACTTGTTCTCGCGCACGTACCAGGGCTGCATCGTCGGAAGGTCCTCGCCCGCGTCCAGCCGCGACGAGAGGTGCTCGACGAGGCACTGGATCAGCGCGGCGACCGCTCCGATCTCCTCCGCGGAGGAGAGGCCGTCGCACGCGCGCATCTCGAGAGTGCCCCACTGCGGCGAGGGGCGGATGTCCCAGCGGACCTCCGTGTGATCGTCGATGACGCCGGTGCGCATCATGTCGTCGACGTACTCCTCGTAGTTCGCCCAGGCACCGAACTGCGGAGGCAGGCCCGCCGTCGGCAGCTGCTGGAACATCAGCGCGCGGTTCGAGGCGTAGCCCGTGTCGACTCCGCCCCAGAACGGGCTCGACGCCGAGAGCGCCTGCAGGTGCGGGTAGTAGTCGAGCAGGGAGTTGAGGATCGGCAGCACCTTGTCGCGGTGCTCGATGCCGACGTGCACGTGGATGCCCCAGATCATCATGTTCCGGCCCCACCACTGGGTCCGGTCGATGAGGCGGTGGTACCGCTCCTTGTCCGTGATGGCCTGGTCGAACCACTGCGCGAACGGGTGCGTGCCCGAGCACACGAGGTCGAGTCCCATGGGGTCGGTGATCTCGCGCACCTGCCGCAGCTGATCCTGCAGGTCGGCGACCGCGTCGCGGACGGAGGTGTGCACGCCGGAGACCAGCTCGACCGTGTTGCGCAGGAGCTCGCCGGTGATGTGCGGGTGCGGGGCGCCGTCGTCGCTGCGGAGCGCCTCCAGCACCACATCGGCGACGTTGGCGAGATCGCCCGTCTGCCGGTCGACGATCGCGACCTCCCACTCGATCCCGAGCGTGGAGCGGTCTGATGCGGCGAAGCTGATCTCCATGGCGTGGTCCTCATCGGATCCGGGCGTCCGCCGATCGGGACGCGCCTCGCCATCCTGCCACCTGCGGCCGGGGCGGACGCCGAGCCCCGGCGGAGGCCTTCCCGGTCCCGCGAGGCCCGCTCCCGCGAGGGTGCCGCTGGGCGGCGGCGTGCCGGGCCCGCACCGGGGCGGTTTTTCTGGCAGAATGATCCGTCGGGTCCGAGGCGGTCGACCCTCTACTCACCGCCGACGAAACCCCCTCGAGCTTCCGCCGGGTGTGCCCCCACGCTCACGGCTCAGTTCATCCATCATCGACCGGACACCGGTCAACGACCACACAGGAGAATTGTGGCTGTCAAGATTCGTCTGAAGCGCCTCGGCAAGATCCGGGCGCCCTACTACCGCATCGTCGTCGCCGACTCGCGCACCAAGCGCGACGGCCGCGTGATCGAGGAGATCGGCAAGTACCACCCGACCGAGCAGCCCTCGTTCATCCAGGTCGACTCGGAGCGCGCGCAGTACTGGCTCGGAGTCGGCGCGCAGCCGACCGAGCAGGTCGCCGCGATCCTCAAGCTGACCGGCGACTGGGGTCGCTTCAAGGGCGACGCCGACGCCGTCAGCACCGTCCAGGTGAAGGAGCCCAAGGCTCCGTTCGTCGTCGACGCGAAGAAGAAGCCCGTTCTCAAGCCGAAGTCCGAGGCTCCGGCCAAGGCCGCCCCGGTCGAGGACACCGCCGACGAGACCTCCACCGAGGCGTAGTCAGTGCTCGCTCCCGCCGTCGAACACCTCGTCAAGGGGATCGTCGAGAACCCCGATGAGGTCAGTGTCGTGGCCACGAGCTCCCCGCGCGGAGAGGTCCTCGAGGTGCGCGTGCACCCCGAGGACCTCGGTCGCGTGATCGGACGCTCCGGTCGCACAGCCAAGGCCGTCCGCACTCTCGTCGCCGCGCTCGCCGACGGGCGCCGCGTGCGCGTCGACGTCGTCGACACCGACAAGTAGAGGTGTCGGTCACCGGACCGGGCACGACGCAGCTCCGCGTCGCCCGACTCACCAAGGCCCACGGGCTCAAGGGCGCCATCAAGCTCGAGCTCTACACGGACGAGCCCGACAAGCGCTTCACCCCCGGATCCACGTTCACGCTGCAGGTCCCGCGCACCTCCGAGTGGCACGGCAAGAAGCTCGAGCTCGTCGAGCTGCGCTGGTACAACAGCCACCCCGTCGCGTTCTTCCGAGGTGTCGACGACCGCAACGCCGCTGAGACCCTCCTGAAGGCGATCCTCTGGATCGACGAGGAGGTGCAGACCCAGCCGGGCGAGGACGACTCCTGGTACGACTACCAGCTGGTCGGCATGAAGGTCGTCCGCGACGGCGTCGAGGTCGGCACCGTCCGCCGCGTCGACCACTTCCCCGCGCAGGACCTGCTCATCGTCGGCACCCCCTCCGGCGAGGTGATGGTGCCGTTCGTGAACGCGATCGTCCCCTCCGTCGACGCCGCGGCCGGGATCGTCACGGTCACGCCTCCGATCGGCCTGTTCGAGGAGGCTCCCGAGGAGGAGCCCGCCGCGGTCGACCTCAGCGGTGTCGACCTCGCGGACCCGGCGCTGAGCGCGCCTGCGGACGCCGACGCGCCGGACGCCTCCGATGACGCGGACTCCGCTGACGCGGACGCCGCTCTCGGAGAGCCCGCCGACGACGAGCCCCCGGCCGCCTCCGACGCCGCCTCCGAGGAGGAGCCCCGGTCGTGAGGATCGACATCGTCACGATCTTTCCGGAGTTCTTCGGCGTGCTCGACATCAGCCTGCTCGGCCGTGCTCGGCAGAGCGGGCTGATCGAGCTCGGCGTGCACGACCTGCGGGACTTCACCCACGACCGCCACCGCACCGTCGACGACACGCCCTACGGCGGCGGCGCCGGCATGGTGATGCGACCGGAGCCGTGGGGCGAGGCGCTCGACACGATCCTCGACGGCGCGGACGACCCCGTCGTGATCTTCCCGTCGCCCGCGGGCGAGCTGTTCACCCAGGCGACCGCCCGCGAGCTCGCGGAGGAGTCCACCCTCGTCTTCGGCTGCGGCCGCTACGAGGGCATCGACCAGCGCGTCGTGGACCACACCGCCGAGCGCGCGCGGGTCCGGCTGATCAGCCTCGGCGACTACGTCCTCAACGGAGGAGAGGTCGCCGTGATGGCGATGATCGAGGCCGTCGGACGCCTGGTCCCGGGCGTGGTCGGCAATCCGGTGAGCCTGGTCGAGGAGAGCCACTCCGACGGGCTGCTCGAGTACCCGAGCTACACCAAGCCGGCCTCCTGGCGCGGCCTCGACGTCCCTCCGGTGCTCCTCAGCGGCAACCACGGGGCGATCGCCGCCTGGCGCCACGAGCAGAGCGTCGAGCGCACGCGCCGCGTCCGCCCCGAACTGCTTCCCTAGCCCCGCGCCGCACGGTCACCGGGCCGCGAGGGCCAGGTGCCGGTCGCGGAGGGCGAGGAAGAGGGGGAACGCGAACGCGAGGGCGACCAGCGGCGCGAGCAGCACCAGGATCCACACGCGGCGCATCCCGATCCGGCGGCCCTCCACCACCATGAAGGCGACGGCCGCGATCGCGACGACCAGCAGGTCGGTCGAGAACGACGACACCCACGGCCCGCCCGCGGCGAGGCCGGCGAGGACGTCCGCGCCCTCCTGCATCGCCCTCACGTTCCAGGTCCAGGTCCCGATCAGCCCGGCGAGGGCGAGGACGAGGTAGACGATCCCGAGCGGCGTCCAGCCGCGGTGCAGCCGGCTCATGCGCGGGCCTCCGTTCGTGCGAGGGTGAGGATCGTCCCTCCGGCGAGGGCGATCACGGCCACAGTAGCGACGGCGAGGGTCAGCGCGTCCGGTGCGGTCAGCGCCTGTCCGCGCAGCGCCTGCCAGCAGGTGAGGGCCACCGCGGCCGCCCAGCCCGCCGAGGCCAGGGCGACGAGCCGCAGCCGGGTGGATCCGGGGCGAAGGACGGGGATCCGGGCTGCCAGCCGTCCGAGCAGCAGCGCGAGCAGCGGGAGCCCCTGCAGAGCGTGCATCCCGACGAAGTGCGGGATGCGCAGATCGCCCCCCGTGGTGCTCCAGCCCAGGAGGGGGAGGCTGGGTCCGCCGTCCGCGACTCCGACGGCGTGCGCACCGACGACGCCCTGGTAGTCGCTGATCTGGCCGGGCGAGGGCCCCGTCATCAGGAACGCGAGGGCCATCCCGACGAGCCCGATCACGAGTCCGGCGCGGACGGCGAGCGTCAGCGCAGGGTCGCCGAGCGGCACCCGCGCCAGGAGGGCGGCGAGGACCAGCGTCGCCAGCCAGACCACCATGATCGAGACGGCCATCGAGGCCCAGAGCGCGGCGTGCAGGGGAGTGGAGACGTCGAAGTGGCTGCGCTCGCCGACCAGGGCGGCGCCTCCGATCACGACCATCTCGACCGCCAGACCGACCGCCGCGACCGTGCCCAGCGCTCGGGCGAGGCGGCGCCGGCGGGGCACGAGCCCGATCAGCCAGGCGAGCGTCACGGCGTACAGCGCGATCGAGAGGCAGAACTTCAGCGGCTTGCCCCAGAGCGGCTGTCCGCCGAGCTCGCGGGGATCGACGACCAGCGCGATCGCGCAGAGGAGGGCGCCGACCGCCATCGCGCCAGCGAGCACCAGGAGCGGCCGGTGCGGAGCAGCTGAGGCCGTGCGCGCGGGCGTCTCGGTCGCGGCGCTCATCGGGGCACCTCCGTCGAGCCGAAGCGGCTCTGCGTCTCGCGCGCCTGGGCGACGCGCCGGAGCGACTGCAGCACCACGTCTCCGAGCGCGGTGCCGACGGCGGCGACGGCAGCCTGCTCGCTCACGCTCTCACGGGCCTGCAGTTCGTCGAGGTCGGCGGAGGCGACGAGGGCGGCGGCGCGGGCGTAGGCCTCGAGCCAGCCGGCGCTCATCGGTCCGGTGGAGAGCTCGAGCGCGTCGAGCGCCCGTGCCGCCGTCGCGACGGCAGGGTGGCCGCAGTGGTCGGAGCCCGCGGCCTCGGCGATCCGCCGCGTCGACGCCTCGGTGGCGGACGCGGTCGAGTCGGTGCTCACGGAGACCACGTCCTGCGCCACCTCGAACGCTGCTGTCGGACCGACGCCCGCGTCGAGCGCGGCCGTGATCCGCTTCGCGCCGGCGATGCCGACGCCGCCGCTCTCGATGAGCGCCCGGAGCAGCGTCAGGCGGGCGACATGGGCGTCCCCGTACTCCGCCCGCTGGGGGCCGGCGGCGTCGCCCGGCGGCAGCAGCCCCTCCCGGATGTAGTACTTGATCGTGGGCAGGCTGACGCCGCTGCTGCGGCTGAGCTCCGAGATTCGCACGTGGACAGTATCGCTATCCGATAGCGGTACTGTCCATCTTTAGTCAGTCCCGCGCGGAGAGGACGATGTTCCCCGTCTCGGTGATGGCGATCGTGTGCTCCATGTGGGCGCCGCGCGAGCCGTCGCGGCTGCGGAGGGTCCAGCCGTCCTTGTCCGTGTAGATCTCGTCGGTCGTCTGCAGGAACCACGGCTCGATCGCGACGACGAGGCCCGGGCGGAGCGGGTAGCCGCGGCCGGCGCGTCCGTCGTTGGGGATGTGCGGATCGCCGTGCATCGTGCGGCCGACGCCGTGGCCGCCGAAGTCGGTGTTGATGGACAGGCCCTCGGCGTGTGCGACGGCCGCGATGGCCGCGGAGATGTCGCCGATCTTCTTCCCGGGCTGCGCGGCGGCGATGCCGGCCTCGAGCGCGCGTGTGGTGGTGTCGATGAGGGCGAGGTCCTCCTCGCGCGGCGTCCCGACCACGACGCTGATGGCCGAGTCGGCGACCCAGCCGTTCACGGAGGCGGCGAAGTCGAGGGTGAGCAGGTCGCCGTCCTTCAGCCGGTAGTCGAAGGGCAGGCCGTGCAGCACCGCGTCGTTGACGGAGGTGCAGATGACCTTGCCGAAGGGGCTCGCGCCGAAGGAGGGGTGGTAGTCGATGTAGCAGGACTCGGCGCCGGCCGCGCGGATCATGTCGTGGGCGAGCCGGTCGAGCTCCAGCAGGTTCACGCCGACCGCGGCGGCAGCGGAGGTGGCCTTCAGTACCTCGCCGACGAAGCGGCCGGCGGGACGCATCTCCTCGATCTCGGCGGGGGTGCGTAGCTCGATCATCCTGATCCTCTCGGGGTCCGCTGAGCCGTCGCTCAGCGGTGGTGGGTACGGTCGGTGCATGCGCACGCGACGGGCATTCGGTTCCTGGCAGTTCCCGGCGGCGATCGTGCTGCCCTTGTGGATCCTCCTCGGCTACGGGGTCTTCGGAGGATCGAGCGGCTGGACCGTGCTCGGCCTGGTGATCGCCCTCCCCATTCTGGCGGTCGCGCTGGCGGCTGTGGCCGCGATCGTCGCATTCCGGGTGACCGTTCGGCCCACGCGCACTCCCGCGTGGGGCGACGTGGCCGTGGTCGGCGCCTGGCACCTCTCCCTGATCGCCTTCGGCTTCTTCCCGCCCGGCGCCTGGGCGCTGGGCCTGCTCTCGGTGGTCCTCGGAGTGGCGGCCTTCTGGCACTCGGGGTGGCGGTTCCTCGCCGACGCGAGGGCCACTCTCCTCGCCTTCTCGGAGGCGGCGTCCGTGCAGGCCGAGGGCGCTCACCGCCCGGTCGCCGGCGAGGGCTTCGATCCGGAGCGCCCGCAGGACGGGCAGACCATCGTCCTCTGAGGGGTCGGGCGTCCCGCGAAGCGCTGTCCCACTGCGAGGCCCCGCCCTGTTCCACGGCTCGGCCCTCTCGACGGATCCGCCCTCTGCGCGGCTCTGGCCTCAGGGCGCCCCTGCCCTTTTGACGGCTCTGCCCTCCTGACGACTCTGCCCTCCTCATGACTCTGCCCTCCTCATGACTCTGCCCTCCTCATGACTCTGCCCTCCTAACGTCCCTGCTTTGACTCGGATCGGCGCGGCATGGCAGAATGAGCGCTTGTGCCTCGCGCAGGCTCTGCCACAGGGGAGCCGCGACGACGTGGGCACGACCGACTTCCATCAACGAAACGGTGTTCGACCTGTGGCGGGCACGGAGAGCGATACAGCATGCACATCCTCGATTCCGTCGATGCGGCGTCCCTCCGCAGCGATGTCCCGGACTTCCGCGCCGGCGACACCGTCAAGGTCCACGTCAACATCGTCGAGGGCTCCCGCTCGCGCATCCAGGTCTTCCAGGGCGTCGTCATCGGCCGCTCCAACGAGGGCGTCCGCGAGACCTTCACCGTCCGCAAGGTGAGCTTCCAGGTCGGCGTCGAGCGCACGTTCCCCGTGCACTCGCCGGTCATCGACCACATCGAGGTCGTCACCCGCGGTGACGTCCGTCGCGCGAAGCTCTACTACCTGCGCAACCTCCGCGGCAAGAAGGCCAAGATCAAGGAGAAGCGCGACGCCTGAGCGGCATCCGCACGACTTCTCGGGAACCCCGGTCCACCTATGATGGACCGGGGTTCCTCCCTTTCTCGGGGGCGATCCGTCCGGGGAGTCCACCCGGTGATGCACAGTAGGGGCGACGGCGAGCGATGACAGACAGCACGGCCCCGGTCCGCCTTCCCGGAGGCGAGGACCACGCCCGCCACTCGGCGGATCCGTCCGAGAAGCGCCCGCGCAAGCGCCGGGGAGTCCTGCTCTTCCTCCGCGACGTGCTGATCATCTTCGTGGTCGCGGTGCTCGTCTCCTTCCTCGTGAAGACCTTCCTGATCCGCTCCTTCTACATCCCCTCCTCCTCGATGGAGCAGACGCTCGTCGAGAACGACCGGATCCTCGTGAACGAGCTCGTACCCGGAGTGGTGAAGATCTCGCGCGGCGACGTCGTCGTCTTCCGCGATCCCGGCGGATGGCTCTCGCCGAGCTCCGAGCCCTCCGTGCCGCCGTTCCAGGCCGCGGTCGACTCCGCCCTCGCGCTCGTCGGCCTCACCGCTCCCGACAGCAACGACCACCTCATCAAGCGCGTCATCGGCCTGCCGGGCGACCACGTGACCTGCTGCACACCGCTCGGCCAGGTCGAGATCAACGGCAACCCGATCGACGAGCCCTACGTGAAGCTGCCGGACGGGGTGCAGGCGGTCTCGGCCACCCCCTTCGACGTCGTCGTGCCCGAGGGCTCGCTCTGGGTGATGGGCGACAACCGCTACAACTCCGCCGACTCCCGCTACAACACCGACAAGCCGGGCGGCGGCTTCGTGCCGATCGACAACGTCGTGGGCCGCGCGATCCTCGTGACCTGGCCCGTGCAGCAGTGGGCGTGGCTCGACGACTACCCGTCGGTGTTCCGCGGAGTCGACACCGAGGCCTCCGAGGAGGGCCCGGACGACGCGCAGAGCGGGCAGGGCTAGGTGGTCGTCGCCGAGCCGACGCTGACGCAGGAGCGGCGCCTCTTCCGGCAGGGCTACGAGACGGTCATCGGCTGCGACGAGGTCGGCCGCGGCGCGATCGCCGGCCCGGTGTCGGTCGGTGTCGTGTCGATCGGCAGCCGTTGCGGGCGCTTCCCCGAGGGGCTCCGCGACTCCAAGATGCTCGCTCCCGCCCGCCGCGAGGCGCTCCTGCCGGGAGTCGCGAAGTGGGTCTCGGCCTGGGCGATCGGCGAGTCCTCGGCGGACGAGATCGACGAGACCGGGATCATCGCCGGCCTCGGCCGCGCCGCGTCGAGGGGCATCGAGCGCCTCGCCGACCAGGGCGTCGACCTCGCCACCGCCGTCGTCCTCCTCGACGGCGCTCACGACTGGCTGACGCCCGCGCTGGGCGAGTGGGCGGCCGAGCTGACGATCGTCACCCGCGTGAAGGCCGACCGCGACTGCGCGGCCGTCTCCGCCGCCTCCGTGCTCGCGAAGGTGGGCAGGGACGGTCAGATGGTGCGCCACCACGACGATTTCGCCGACTACGCCTGGGACAGCAACAAGGGCTACGGCAGCGCCGCGCACTGGGCGGGGATCGAGCGGGTCGGCCCATCCCCGCTGCACCGGGTGACCTGGCTGTCGAAGTCGCGGGAGAGCGTCGAGGAGCCGCTCCCGGCGCTCGGGCCCGTCGGCTCGGCGTAGGATTGTCCAACGATGGATGAGGACGAATTCGAGGACTACGACCGCGAGGTCGAGCTGGCACTGTACCGGGAGTACCGCGACGTCGTCTCGCAGTTCTCGTACGTCGTCGAGACCGAGCGCCGGTTCTACCTGGCGAACGAGGTCGACCTGGTCCGCCGCGACACCGAGCACGACTTCTACTTCGAGCTCACCATGCGCGACGTGTGGGTCTGGGACGTCTACCGCTCCGACCGCTTCGTGAAGTCGGTGCGCGTGCTGACCTTCAAGGACGTCAACGTCGAGGAGCTCTCCCGCAAGGAGTTCGAGCTCCCCAAGGAGCTCGCGCTCGACGAGTAGCCCTCTGTCGCGGCAGGCTCCGGACCCCTTGCTGGTCGCGTAGCCGCCTCCGACGGCGCATCGAGACCCGGTGCCAGGAGCCCCACCCCGCTCCGGAGCTCTCTCGGATCCTCGGCTCCGCGCGTCTCGTCGTCAGGCGGCGCGGATACATCAGCTGGTCGCGTAGCCGCACCCGGCGGCTTATCGAGACCCCGGTCCGACGTCCCTCCCCACCCGCCACCTCGGCCCTCTTCTCCCCGGATCCCCTCCCGGCCGTACAGCGCTTGTTCCTGCTCCGGCACGCTTCCGGCAGGAGGACGCATGGACAAGGACGAACTGGGGCGGCGCGGCGAGGAGATCGCGGCGGCGCACCTGAGAGACAACGGATTCGAGATCCTCGACCGCAACTGGCGGGTCCGCGAGGGCGAGCTCGACATCGTGGCCCGCGACGGGTCGGCACTGGTCGTGGTGGAGGTGAAGACGCGCTCGTCGACGCGCTTCGGACTGCCGGTCGAGGCCATCACGCGGGCCAAGGCGCAGCGCCTGCGCCGACTCGCCTACGCCTGGGCCGACGAGCACCACGAGCGCTCCCGGCATCTGCGGATCGACGCGGTCGGCATCGTCGCGCCCGGGGGAGTCCCGTCGCAGATCCGGCACCTGCGGGCGGTGGCCTGATGGGCCTGGGAAGGACCTCGGCGGTCGGTCTCGTCGGCTTCGCGGGAGCCGTGGTCGGGGTGGAGGCGCACTCGGCCGACGGCACCCCTGGCATGGTGATCATCGGCCTGCCCGACGCCGCGCTCGCGCAGGCGAAGGAGCGGGTGCGCTCGGCGGCGATCAACTCCGGCAGCACCATCGCCGAGTACAAGATCACCGTGAACCTCTCGCCGGCCGCGATGCCCAAGCACGGCTCCGCCTTCGATCTCGCCATCGGGCTGGCCGCGCTCGCGTCGCTCCGCGAGGTCGATGCGGAGTCGGTCGCCGCGGTCGTCCACATCGGGGAGCTCGGCCTGGACGGCCGGCTGCGCTCCGTCCCGGGCGTGCTGCCCGCGGTGCTCGCGGCCGCCCGCGAGGGCAGGCGCCGCGTGATGGTCCCCGTCGAGGACCGGCTCGAGGCGGAGCTGGTCGACGGCGTCGAGGTGATCGCGGTCTCCTCGCTGGCGGCGGCCGCCGTCTGGCACGGAGCCGAGTGGGAAGTGCCGGTGCTCCCCGAGGCCGCGCCGCCGTCTGAGACGGTGTCCGAGCCGGAGGCCCGCCTCGACCTCTCCGACGTGGTGGGGAACGAGGAGGCGGCCGAGGCGATGGTCGTCGCGGCGGCGGGCGGGCACCACGTGTTCCTGCTCGGGCCTCCCGGCGCCGGGAAGACGATGCTCGCCTCGCGCTTGCCGGGCATCCTCCCCGACCTCGACGACGATGCAGCGCTCGAGGCCACCTGCATGCGCTCGCTCGTCGGAGCGCCGACCGGTGGCGCGCTGGTGCGCAGACCGCCGTTCGAGAGTCCGCACCACTCCGCCTCGTCCGCAGCGATCGTCGGCGGGGGCAGCGGCCGCATCCGGCCCGGCGCGGTCGCCCGCGCCACCCGGGGAGTGCTGTTCCTCGACGAGGCCCCCGAGTTCTCGTCCGTCGCCCTCGATGCGTTGCGCCAGCCGCTCGAATCCGGCGTGATCCGCATCCACCGCGCGAACGCCGTCGCCGAGTTCCCCGCGCGGGTGCAGCTCGTCCTCGCGGCGAACCCGTGCCCGTGCGGCCGCTTCGGCATCCCCGGAGAGACCTGCACCTGTGCTCCCTCGGTCCGCCGCCGCTACCTCGCGCGGCTCAGCGGACCGCTGCTCGACCGCGTCGACATCCGACTGACGGTCCGCCGCATCAGCGCGGCTCAGCTGGCCGCACGTCGAGACACGTCAGGCATGTCGACGGCGCAGGCCCGCGCCCGCGTCGTTGCGGCGCGGTCCCTGGCAGCGGCTCGCCTCGCCTCCACTCCGTGGACGCTCAACTCGGAGGTCTCCGGCGCCTGGCTGCGCTCGGACCCGGTGCGCCCGACCAGTGCCGAGTCCCGCACGCTCGACCGGGCTCTGGAGCGAGGTCTGGTGACCATGCGCGGCTACGACCGGGTCCTGCGCCTGGCCTGGACGCTCGCGGACCTCGACGCAGCCGACCGGCCGTCAGCAGCCCACCTCGCGCGCGCGCTCGTCCTCCGTGGGGGTGCCGCGTGATCCGGCCCGACGCGCTCTTCGACGGCGCGGAGCTCGATGCTGTTCGCCGACTGCTGCCGAGCGGCGCAGCCGATCCGGACTCGGCTGCCGACGGCGAGCCTTCGGGTGAGTCCGGCTGCGCTCGGAGCGCACTCGTCGACGCTACAGCGCGGTGCGGCTGGAACTCTCTGACCGAGCCCGGCGACTCCGTCGCAGCCCTCCTCATCGAGAGGGTCGGCGCGGCCGAGGCCTTCGCCCACGTCGTGTCCTCGTCGTCCGCGGAGGAGATCCTCGCGCCCCCGCATCGCGCTCCCTCCGACGCAGGAGGCGCGGCGCTAGCGCCCCTCGACTCCGAGGTCGCCGCGCTCCAGTCGGGGCTGGCGCGCTGGCGACCGCGCCTGGACCGCAGGCTCCTGTTTCGACGTCTCGAGATCGCCGAGCGACTCGGCGCCCGGCTGCTCCTGCCCGGGGCTCCCGTGTGGCCCGAGTCGCTCGACGACCTCGGGCCGCACGCGCCACTCCTGCTCTGGCTGCGCGGTGATCCCGCCGCCTTCGATCCGCCGCACCGCCTCGCCCTCGTCGGCGCCCGCGCTGCGACCGGTTACGGCGAGCACGTCGCCGCCGAGCTCGCCGCGGGCGTCGCGGCGCGAGGCGTCGCCGTCGTCTCGGGCGGTGCCTTCGGGATCGACGCGGTCGCCCACCGTGCCGCCCTCGGCTCCGGAGGCCGGACGGTCGCCTTCCTCGCCGGGGGAGCGGACCGCCTCTATCCGACGGCTCACGCCGACCTCCTCCACCGCATCATCGCCACCCCCGGCTGCGCCGTCGCAACGGAGGTCCCGCCGGGCACCACGCCCACTCGCTGGCGATTCCTGCAGCGCAACCGCCTCATCGCCGCCTCCACCGCGGGCACCGTCGTCGTCGAGGCCGGCGCCCGCTCCGGATCCCTCAACACCGCCGGCCACGCGGCTGCCCTGGGCCGCCCCCTCGGTGCGGTCCCGGGCTCGGTCACCAGTGCCTCCTCCGCCGGCTGCCACCGGCTCCTCCGCGAGTACGCGGCGACTTGCGTCACCTCGCCGGCGGATGTGCTCGAACTGCTCGCCGTCGGCGACGCCGACGGATCGTGCCGAGCGCTGACCGCGGCTGAGGCGCGAGTCCTGGCCGTCGTCGAATCCGAAGGAGGCTGTGACGCCGCAACCGTCGCCCGGCTCTCCGGGGAATCGCTCGATTCGGCACTGTCGGCGCTGGGTGCGCTCCTCGCAGACGGACGCGTCCACCGTTCCGAGGACGGGGACTGGGAGCGGGCGCCCGGGTGAGCGGCCCCGCCGCCGCGGCGCTGTCGGCGGTCCGCCCTACGCTGAAGGGGCATCGGCGAGGGGAGCGGCATGGACGCCACGGCAGCAGGACACGGCGGAGAGCGCCCGCAGCTCGGGCACTTCCGCGCCGCCGACAGGGTCATCGCGCATCTGAGCGACACGCACCTGCTGGCCGACGGCGCTCCGCTCTACGGGAAGGTCGACACGGTCGCCCGCCTCGCGCAGGCGGTCGGCCGGCTGGCCGAGCGCGGCGGACGCCTGGACGCGATCGTGGTGACCGGGGACGTCGCGGACCGCGGCGAGGAGGACGCCTACCGGCGCGTGCGCGAGCAGCTCGACCCCGTGGGCGAGCGGTTCGGCTGCCCGATCGTCTGGGTGATGGGCAACCACGACGAGCGCGGAGCCTTCCGGCGGGTGCTCCTCGAGCAGGACCCGGCGGGCGCGGGACCCGTGGACCAGGTCGTCGACCTCGGCGGGCTCCGGCTCATCGCGCTCGACAGCGCGGTGCCCGGCTTCCACCACGGCGACCTCACCGACGCCCAGCTGGCCTGGCTGAAGGACGAGCTCGCCGCACCGGCCCCGCTGGGGACGATCCTCGCCCTGCACCACCCTCCGCTGCCCACGCCGCTCGGCGCGATGACCGTGCTCGAGCTGCGGGGGATCGACCGCCTCGAGGAGGTGGTGCGCGGTACCGACGTCCGCGCGATCCTCGGCGGCCACCTGCACTACCCCACGGCTGCGACCTTCGCGGGCGTGCCCGTGCTCGTCGCCGGCGCCACCAGCTACACGATGGACCTCGGAGCGCCCGAGCGGGAGCTCGCCGGCGTCGACGGAGCGCAGAGCCTCTCGCTCGTCCACGTCCACCCGGAGACGGTGGCCGCCTCGTTCGTGCCGACGGCACCGGCCCCGATCGCGACGCGGTTCGGCACCGACCTGATCGAGCGGCTCGAGGGGCTCGACGAGCAGGGGCGCATCGACCTCTGGTCGCGGATGCCGGACGGATCATGACCGGCGAGACGCTCGCCGACTCGGTCGAGCACTTCCTCCGGTACGTCCTCGATGAGCGGTCCCTCTCGCCCGCCACCGCGAAGGGCTACCGCTCCGACCTGGCGCGCCTGATCGCCCACACGGAGGAGAAGGGGCGGCTCCTCACCGCCGAGCTCGACCTCGAGCTGCTGCGCGACTGGCTCTGGCGAGAGTCGGAGTCGGGGATCGCCCGCGCGACCCTCGCCCGGCGCACCGCGGCCGTCCGCTCCTTCTCCTCCTGGGCGCATCGGAACGAGCGGCTCCCCGTCGACGTCGCCGCACGCCTCAAGACGCCCAAGTCGGGACGGACACTGCCGCGGGTCCTCACGCTCCCGCAGGCGGAACAGGTGCTCGACACGGTCACGGCGCGAGGCGCGACCGAGGACCCGGTGGCGCTGCGGGACCTCGCGATCGTCGAGCTGCTCTACGCCTCCGGCATCCGCGTCTCCGAGCTGGTCGCCGTCGACCTGGGCGACGTCGATCTCGGCCGGCTCACCGTGCTCGTCACCGGCAAGGGCGCCAAGCAGCGGGTCGTCCCGTTCGGCGTCCCCGCGAAGGAGGCGCTCGTCGACTACCTGGAGCGCGCCCGACCCTCTCTCGCCACCGGCGACGGGAGTGGGGCCCTGCTGCTGGGACGGCGGGGCGCGCGCCTCACCCCGCGCACGGTCTACGGCGTGGTGGCGAGGCTCCTCGACGGCGGTCATGGCTCCGGACCGTCCGGTCCGCACACCCTCCGCCACACCGCGGCGACCCATCTGCTCGACGGCGGAGCCGACCTCCGCGCCGTCCAGGAGCTGCTCGGCCACGCGAGCCTGGGCACCACGCAGATCTACACCCACGTCTCGACCGAGCGGATCCGCGACGCCTACCGCCTCGCCCACCCCCGCGCCTGACCGGACGCGCGAGTCGCTGGACGCACCCTTCCGCGCCACTCGCTGAACCCCCTGCGCCACGTCGTCCATCGGCAGAAGCACCGCCCGGGGGATCCCGCCGAAGAACCGCATCGGCGAGACGTAGTCGCCACCCTCGCGGACGCCGAGGTGCACGCACCTCCCGTCGCAGTGGCCGCCCGCACCCACTGCTCCGACGGGCTGGCCCGCGGTGAGGACCTGCCCCGCCGTCACCGATCCGTCGACCGGCTCGACCGTCGAGACCAGACCGTCCGCGTGCACGATGCTCACCACGGACCGGTCGACCACCCTGCCCGAGAACGACACGGTGCCCGCAGCGACGGCGACCACGGGCTGCCCGGCCGCTGCGGCGAGGTCGATCCCGCGGTGCCCGGGGGCGTAGCGGTGGGCCGGCGCGCCCCACGGCTCCACGACGGAGAACTCCGGGACGGGTGAGATCCACCGCGGGTCGGACCGGCCGGGGGACGAGGTGCCGGAGGGCGAGGCGCCGAGAGGCGCCCCGACGAGCAGAGCGGCGAGGGCGAACACGCCCGGGCGCAGGAGTCGGGATCGGAGCATGCGGCCACCCTCCTGGAGCCGGTCTGGGACCGGTGGTCGGCCGAGCGGATCAGGGGAGGAGAGCGCGACGGGCCCGGCTGTGGAGGGAGGACATCGGCCGGGGGAGAGCGCAACCCGTCCCGGCGGTGCCGCGGCGAGGAGTAACGTGCCGGTGATCCGGCTCGGGAGCGGCACCCCGCCCCCACCGGCGGCGAGAATCGGAGACGACCATGACCAGCGGACGATCTGACACGACCAGCGGGAGAGCGGACATCCCGAACCCCTCGGCGGCGAAGCTGAAGAGGAAGGTGATCGGCCTCGCGATCGCGGCGGCGGTCGGCGGCTTCCTCTTCGGCTTCGACTCGTCGGTGGTGAACGGTGCCGTGGAGGCGGTGCAGGGCGAGTTCCAGCTCTCGGCCGCGCTGATCGGCTTCGCCGTCGCCTCCGCGCTGCTCGGCTGCGCACTCGGCGCGTACCTCGCGGGCCGCCTCGCCGACCGCTGGGGCCGCATCAAGGTCATGCTGCTCGGCGCCGGGCTCTTCTTCATCTCCTCCATCGGCGCCGGCGCAGCGTTCGCGGTCTGGGACCTCGTGCTCTGGCGCGTGGTCGGCGGCCTCGGCATCGGCATCGCCTCCGTGATCGCTCCGACCTACATCTCGGAGATCGCGCCCAAGGCCATCCGCGGAGCCCTCGCGTCGCTGCAGCAGCTGGCGATCACGCTCGGCATCTTCGCCGCCCTGCTCTCGGACACCCTCATCGCGAACGGCGCGGACGGCGCCTCCGAGCCCTTCTGGTTCGGCGTCGCCGCCTGGCGCTGGATGTTCATCGCCTGCGCCGTGCCGGCCGTCATCTACGGCCTCCTGGCCCTGACCCTGCCGGAATCGCCCCGCTACCTCGCGACCCGCGGCCGCTCCGAGGATGCCCGGGCGGTGCTCGCGACGGTCACGCCGCGCGACGAGGTCGACGAGGCGCTCGCGGACATTCAGAAGAAGATCGACGAGGACTCCGAGAACGCGAAGCGCTCCAGCCTCCGCGGTCCCGCCCTCGGCCTGCTCCCCGTGGTCTGGGTCGGCATCCTGCTGTCGGTCTTCCAGCAGTTCGTGGGCATCAACGTGATCTTCTACTACTCCACCTCGCTCTGGAGCGCGGTCGGATTCGACGAGTCCAACTCCTTCGCGATCTCGGTCTTCACCTCGGTCGTGAACGTCGTCGTCACCTTCGTGGCGATCTTCCTGGTCGACAAGGTCGGCCGGAAGCCGCTGCTGCTGGTCGGCTCGGCCGGCATGGCCGTCTCGCTCGCGCTGATGGCCATCGCCTTCAGCCAGTCGACGATCAGCGGAGAGGACGTCTCGCTGCCCGGCGCGTGGGGGCCGATCGCCCTCGTCTCGGCGAACGCGTTCGTCGTCTTCTTCGGCGCGACCTGGGGCCCGCTGGTGTGGGTCCTCCTCGGCGAGATCTTCCCCAACCGGATCCGAGCGGCCGCGCTCGGCCTGGCGGCCTCGGCCCAGTGGATCGCGAACTTCGCCATCACGGTGACCTTCCCGATCCTCTCGCAGGACGTGTCGCTCACCCTGGCCTACGGCCTCTACGCCGCCTTCGCGGCGATCTCGTTCGTCTTCGTCTTCATGTTCGTGCCCGAGACCAAGGGCCGCTCTCTGGAGGAGATGGACACCCTGCACATCCGCACCGTGATGAAGTCGGCGCGCAAGTAGCACCGGTCTTCCGAGCCCCGACGGCCGCCCTCCCGCAGCAGCGGGGGAGGCGGCCGTCCTGGTGCTAGACTCCACGGAGCACCTCGCTCGTCGGGGTGACTACGCGCGCCCATTGGGCCTCCGCTCCCCACGGTCCCTCTCCGCTCACGCGGCCGGGGCGGGAGTGCGCCGGGCGCCAGGGCGACGTGCCGACCGGCCGTCGCAGACAACCGAACGGGAGTTCGGCGCCGTCGTGCGCCCGGGCCCCGAGACAAGGAGAACGACTCATGGCAGTCGTCACCATGCGCCAGCTGCTCGACAGCGGCGTCCACTTCGGGCACCAGACCCGTCGCTGGAACCCGAAGATGAAGCGCTTCATCCTGACCGAGCGCTCGGGCAGCTACATCATCGACCTCCAGCAGTCGCTGGCCTACATCGACAAGACCTACGACTTCGTCAAGGAGACGGTCGCCCACGGCGGCACCATCCTCTTCGTCGGCACCAAGAAGCAGGCGCAGAACGCGATCTCGGAGCAGGCGACCCGTGTTGGCCAGCCCTACGTGAACCAGCGCTGGCTCGGCGGCCTCCTGACCAACTTCCAGACGGTCTCGAAGCGCCTCGCCCGCATGAAGGAGCTGGAGGAGCTCGACTTCGACGACACGTCGAAGAGCGGCTTCACCAAGAAGGAGCTCCTCATCAAGAAGCGCGAGCTCGACAAGCTGCACAAGTCGCTCGGCGGCATCCGCAACCTCTCGAAGACGCCGTCGGCCCTCTGGGTCGTCGACACCAAGAAGGAGCACCTCGCGATCGACGAGGCCAAGAAGCTGGGCATCCCGGTCATCGGCATCCTCGACACGAACTGCGACCCGGACGAGGTCCAGTACCCGATCCCGGGCAACGACGACGCGATCCGCTCGGTGAGCCTGCTCACCCGCATCGTCGCCGACGCCGCGGCCGAGGGCCTCATCCAGCGCCACCAGAAGCCCGAGGCCGAGGGCAACGTCTCCGCCGTCGAGCCGCTGGCCGAGTGGGAGCAGGAGCTGCTCTCCACCGGTGCGCCCGCCGCCGACGTGCAGGAGCCGAACGAGCAGGCCGGCGCGGAGACCGAGAAGGTCGCCGACGCCGAGGCCGAGACCGCCGACGAGGCCGTCGTCGAGGCCGAGACCCCCGCCGCGGAGGAGGCCCCCGAGGCCGACGCCGCCGCGACCTCGACCGACGAGACCGCCACCGCCTGACACCCCGTTCCGTGACGGGGGTCGGACGCCGCACCCGCGGTCGTCCGGCCCCCGCTCGGTCGGTGCACGTTCACCACGAGTAAGAACCGCCGTCACCTCGGCGTGCTGGGCTCCTCCCGTGAGCCCGCCGCGAGTGACGGCGCCACAGGGTTTCCGAACCAAGAGGAGTTCCGAGAACATGGCAAATTTCAGCCTCGCTGACGTCAAGACGCTGCGCGAGCAGCTCGGTACCGGCATGGTCGACACGAAGAACGCGCTCGTCGAGGCCGACGGCGACCTGGACAAGGCGGTCGAGATCCTCCGCCTCAAGGGCGCCAAGGGCAACGCGAAGCGCGCCGACCGCTCGACGAGCGAGGGCCTCGTCGCCGCCGCCGAGAAGGACGGCGTCGCCACGATGATCGAGCTCGCCTGCGAGACCGACTTCGTCGCCAAGGGCACGAAGTTCATCGCCCTCGCCGACGCCGTGCTCGCCGCGGTCGTCGCCGCCGGCTCCACCACGGTCGAGGAGGCCCTCGCGGCCCCCGCCGACGGCAAGACCGTCGCCGACCTCATCAACGACGAGGCCGCGATCCTCGGCGAGAAGGTGGAGCTGCGCCGCGTGGCCTCCGTCTCGGGCGAGCACTTCGCGATCTACCTCCACAAGACGAACAAGGATCTGCCCCCGCAGGTCGGCGTGGTCGTCGGCTACGCGGGCGAGGACGCCGAGACCGCGCGCTCCGTCGCCCAGCACATCTCGTTCGCGAACCCGTCCTACCTCTCGCGCGAGGACGTGCCGCAGTCCGAGGTCGACAACGAGCGCCGCATCGTCGAGGAGATCTCGCGCGGCGAGGGCAAGCCCGAGGCCGCCCTGCCGAAGATCATCGAGGGACGCGTGAACGCGTACTTCAAGCAGGTCGCCCTGCTCGACCAGGACTACGCGAAGGACAACAAGCTGTCCGTCAGCAAGGTCCTGAGCGACGCGGGCCTGACCGTGTCGGGCTTCGCCCGCTTCAAGGTCGGCGCCTAACAGCACTGCAGGAGGGAGTCCGGGTCGTTCAGTCGACCCGGGCTCCCTTCGCTCTGCCCGGGGCGGTCCCGGGCGTGGTCGCGGGGCCCGCTCCGCGCGGGATAGGTTTGTACGGGTCTACGGGAGGAAACGTCCATGACGGAGACGGATGCGATGACGACGGGCAAGCGCCGCAGGGTGCTTCTGAAGCTGTCGGGGGAGGCGTTCGGAGCCGGCACGCTCGGCGTGAACCCTGACGTGATCAGCGCCCTGGCGCGCGAGATCGCCGATGCCGCGACCGAGGTGGAGATCTCGGTGGTCGTCGGCGGCGGCAACTTCTTCCGCGGAGCCGAGCTCTCGCAGCGCGGCATGGACCGCGGCCGGGCCGACTACATGGGCATGCTGGGCACGGTGATGAACGCCCTCGCCCTCCAGGACTTCCTCGAGCAGGCGGGCGCCGAGACGCGCGTGCAGTCCGCGATCGCGATGACGCAGGTCGCGGAGCCCTACATCCCCCGCCGGGCGATCCGGCACATGGAGAAGGGCCGCGTCGTCATCTTCGGCGCCGGCGCCGGACTCCCGTACTTCTCGACCGACACGGTCGCCGCGCAACGCGCGCTCGAGACGCACGCCGACGTGGTCCTCGTCGCCAAGAACGGTGTGGACGGCGTGTACGACGCCGACCCGCGGACGAACCCCGACGCGAAGAAGCTCGACGCGCTGACCTACCAGGAGGCGCTCCAGCGGGGCCTCAAGGTTGTCGACTCCACCGCGTTCAGCCTCTGCATGGACAACGGCATGCCGATGCAGGTCTTCGGCATGGAGCCCTCGGGCAACGTCGCGAAGGCCATCCGCGGCGCCGAGCTCGGCACGCTCGTCTCGAACTAGACTGACCACTTCCCTCTCTTAAGGAGCTCCCTGTGATCTCGGATGTACTGGCCGACGCGAAGACCAAGATGGGCAAGGCCGTCGAGGTCGCCAAGGAGGACTTCTCCACGGTCCGCACCGGACGCGCGAACCCCGGCATGTTCCAGAAGGTGCTGGTGAGCTACTACGGCACCCCGACGCCGCTGTCGCAGCTCGCCTCGATGCAGAACCAGGAGGCCCGCACGCTCGTCCTGACGCCCTACGACAAGGGCTCGCTCCGCGACATCGAGCAGGCCATCCGGGACATGCCGAACCTCGGCGCGAACCCGACCAACGACGGCACGATCATCCGGGTGACCCTGCCGGAGCTCACCGCCGAGCGCCGCAAGGAGTTCGTCAAGATCGTCCGCACCAAGGCCGAGGACGCCAAGATCGCGGTGCGCAACATCCGCCGCAAGGGCAAGGACGACCTCGACGCGCTGAAGGGCGACGTCGGCGACGACGAGCTCGCCCGCGGCGAGAAGGAGCTCGAGGCGCTCACGAAGCAGCACGTCGACGCGATCGACGAGGCGCTCAAGCGCAAGGAATCCGAACTGCTCGAGGTGTAGCGGTGCCCGAGATCCCCGAAGGACCCGAGGGCGGCGAGAAGAGACCGTCTCCGCACGTCCCGGGTGCCCGGGGATCCCGGATGGTCACCCGCGACGCGCTGCGTGCGCGCGCCCAGCAGGGCCGGGCCGACGTCGAGCGCCAGCTCGAGGCGACCCGCGCCCAGCTCGAGGCGACGAACGACCGCCTGACTGCGCGCTCGGGCCGGAACCTCGTGTCGGCGACCGCGATCGGACTCCTCGGTGGTGGCGCGATGGTCGTCAGCCTCCTCCTGGTCAAGGAGCTCTTCATGGTGCTCGCGGGGGTGGTGGTGCTGCTCGCGGCGCTGGAGCTCTCGAACGCTCTGCGCCACGCCGGTCGGGACATCCCGCGCATCCCGACCGGGATCGTGGCGGTCGTCGCCGTGCCGGCCGCCTACTACGGCGGCCTCGGCGCCGCGTGGGCCACGGTCCTCGGCGGATCCGTCCTCGTCGGCCTCTGGCGGCTGGGGGAGCAGCTCTTCCGGCGCACCGCCTCCAGCCGGAGGGACCTCGCCCTCGACATCGGCCTCGGCGCGTTCGTCCAGGGCTACACGACCTTCCTCGGCGCCTTCGCGATCCGTCTCGTCGCCGAGCCCGGCGGCCAGCTCTGGGCGTTCGCGTTCCTGGTGCTCGTGATCGTCGTCGACACCGGCGCCTACGTGAGCGGACTCACCTGGGGCAAGCACCCGATGGCACCGCGTATCAGCCCGAAGAAGACCTGGGAGGGGTTCGCCGGTGCGGCCGTCGCGGGGATCGTCGTCGGCGTCCTGCTCGCCCTGCTGATGCTCGGCCAGCCCTGGTGGGTCGGTGCGGTGTTCGGGGCCGTGGTGCTGCTCACCGCGACGCTCGGCGACCTCGCCGAGTCGCTGATCAAGCGCGACATCGGCATCAAGGACATGAGCTCCTGGCTGCCCGGCCACGGGGGAGTCCTCGACCGGCTGGACTCGATCCTGCCGTCGGCCGCAGCTGCCTACGTGCTGTACTTCCTCTTCGCCCACTGAGCGCACGCCTCACCGGGGCGTGCCGATTCCGCTCCCGGCGCGCGGCTTGGCATGATGTCGGGATGACCGCTCCCTTCCCCCGAGCCCGCGAGTCCCGTCCCGGCTACGACACGGCCGAGGTCGACTCCTTCCTCGCGTCGGCGCGCGAGGCCTACTCGCAGCTCTCCGGGGGACCGGCGGACCTCCGCGCCGCCGACCTGCGCCACACCGCGTTCACCCTGCGCAAGGGCGGCTACTCCGCGCCCCACGTCGATGCGGCGCTCGAGCGCCTCGAGGACGCCTTCGCCCTGCGGGAGCGCCAGTACGCGATCGCGGCCCGGGGCGAGGAGGCGTGGCTCGCGGACGCGCGGTCGACCGCCCAGGAGATCGTGAACCGGCTGGCCCGCGCTCCCCGCGAGCGGTTCACCCGGGCCGGCGCTCTCACGACGGGCTACAACATCCGCCAGGTCGACGCCTTCGCCGACAGGATCTCCGGCTACTTCCGCGACGGATCGGTGCTGACCGTGGACGACGTGCGGACCGTCTCCTTCGCCCCGCAGCGCGGCGGGTACGCCGAGGCGCAGGTCGACCTGCTGCTCGACACGGTCGTCGACGTGATGCTGGCGGTCCGCTGACCGGAGCCGGATCTGCTGGCCGATCAGGTCATCGTCCGTTATGCTTTCGTAATCGTGGCTCAGCATCCTCAGACCTCCGTCGCCCACACGCCCGCGAACCGCACCAGCGGTCGCCCGGCGATCCCGCACCAGACCCCGGTGCGGCGCTCCTGGGCTCGGATCCCGGTGACGGTGCTGGCCTTCACGGCGTCGATCGCGTTCGCCATGGTGAACGTCGTCGATCCGTCCAGCGGCGCGGTCGCGTCTCCCTACTACCAGGCCCCGGCGCGCTTCAACGGCGACTCCGCGCAGCGACTCGTCGTCGCGGACGCCGTCGAGCGGACCGTCCAGCGCGACTCGTTCGGCGCCGAGGCGAAGCCGACGCCCACTCCGACCCCGACGCCCACTCCGACCGAGACTCAGACCGCTTCCGCGACCATCGACGAGGAGGAGTCGGGCTCCGCCGAGGCCGAGACCGCCGCTCCCGTCCAGCGCGCCGCCGCTCCGGATCCCGGATCCGCGAAGGCGATCGCGTACGACATGATCGTGCAGCGCGGCTGGGCCGACAGCGAGTACGACTGCCTCGTCCTCCTCTGGAACCGCGAGTCCGGCTGGAACGTCTACGCCGAGAACAAGTCCAGCGGTGCCTACGGCATCCCGCAGGCACTCCCCGGCAGCAAGATGGCGTCGGCCGGCTCCGACTGGGCGACCAACGCGAGCACCCAGATCACCTGGGGCCTCGGCTACATCTCCGGCCGCTACGGCTCGCCCTGCGGCGCCTGGGCCCACTCCGAGTCGGTCGGCTGGTACTGATCGTTCCCCTCCGCTCGGCACAGCGTCCGGCGGGCTGAGGCTCTCGCTACCCTGGTGCCGTGGATTACGCGCTGCTCGGGGTCGTCGGGATCATCACGGTCGTCACCGTCGCGCGGTTCTCGAGCCGCCTCGGGATCGCCGCACCGCTGCTCCTGGTCGTCATCGGGATCGGCGCGTCCTATCTCCCCGGGGTCCCGGACATCGAGGTCGAGCCTGAGCTGATCCTCGCGGGCGTGCTGCCGCCGCTGCTGTACTCGGCCGCGATCCAGGTGCCCCTCACCGACTTCCGGCGGAACCTGCGCTCGATCTTCGGGCTCTCGGTCCTCCTGGTCGTCGTGACCGCCCTCGTGGTCGGCGGCTTCCTCTACCTCGTGTTCCCCGATCTGAGCCTGCCCGCGGCGATCGCTCTGGGCGCCGTCGTGAGCCCGACCGACGCGGTGGCCGCGACCTCGATCGGCAAGAAGCTCGGACTCCCGCCCCGCCTGGTGACGGTGCTCGAGGGCGAGAGCCTTGTGAACGACGCGTCGGCGCTGGTGCTGCTGCGCGCCGCGACGGCTGCGGCGGCCGTGGTCGGCGCCTCCGTCACGACCGACGCGATCGACGTGGGCGAGGTGGGGGTCCTCTTCGTCTACTCCGTCCTGATGGCGATCGTCCTCGGACTGGTGATGGGCGTTCTCACCGTCTTCGTGCGCTCGAAGCTGCGGGACCCGGTGCTCGACACCGCCGTGTCCTTCGCCGTGCCGTTCCTGGCCTACATCCCGGCCGAGGAGCTGGGCGCGTCCGGGGTGCTCGCCGTCGTGGTCACCGGGATCTACACGGGGCACAACAGCGCGCGCTTCCTTTCGCCGCAGTCGCGGATCAGCGAGCGGGTGAACTGGCGGACGGCGCAGTTCCTGCTCGAGAACGGCGTCTTCCTGCTCATGGGCGCCGAGATCAAGGCGATCGTCTCCGGGGTCGTGGACCCGGGCGAGTTCGGAGTGGGCACCGCGGTGCTGCTGGGTCTGGCCACCGTGGTCATCCTGATCGTGCTGCGGGCCCTCTTCGTGTGGCCGCTGCTCCTGTGGCTGCGCAGCTCCGGTCGGCGGGCGGAGCGGATCAACCGGCGGCTGGCGGTGGGCCTCATGCGACTGCGCAACAGCGCCACCAGCGACGAGCGCTTCCGGCGGCGGCAGGTGAGAGCGGAGCGGCTCTACCTCCGGCGCGAGACCGATCTGGCCGCGACCACGAGCGAGGCGTTCGGCTGGCGCGGAGGAGTCGTCCTGTCCTGGTCCGGGATGCGCGGCGTGGTCACGCTCGCCGCGGCCCAGTCGCTGCCGGACGAGACTCCCTACCGCTCCCAGCTGATCCTGATCGCCTTCACCGTCGCCGTCGTGACGCTGCTCCTGCAGGGTGCGACGCTCCCCGCGCTGATCCGGCTCACCGGCATCCAGGGCACCGACGGAGAGGCAGACCGCCGCGAGCTCGCGACGCTGCTCGACGAGGTCGCGGCCACGGGCATCCAGGCCCTCCCCGAGGCGGTGGCGGAGCTGCCCGACGGCGAGGCGGGCGAGCGCGTCCTCGAGCGCGTGCGCCGCGACACTCTGACCCGCTCGCAGGTGGCGTGGGAACAGGTCGGCCGCGCGGAGGATGCGCCCCTCGGCCCGCACGCGCAGTACCTGCGGCTGCGCCGAGCGGTCCTGCTCGCCGAGCGGGAGGCACTGCTGGACGCCCGGGGGCGCGGGGTCTACTCCTCGCGGACGCTGCGGCGGGCGCAGCTGATGCTCGACGCCGAGGAGACCCGGCTCGAGATGGACGACAGCTCCCACTGACGGAAGGGGCACGGCGGCGGCCTCCTAGACTGGGGGGATGCCGCGCAGCAACAGACCCCGGGGCGGCCGCCGTGACGACGACGACGAGCAGCGCGACCTCTCGCAGATGCTCGCCGGCTTCCGGCGCACCGAGTCCCACGCCGGCCGGGAGTGGAACGTCCAGCCCGTCTCCGCAGCGCGGGCCGTGAAGAACTACCTCTGCCCGGGCTGCGGGCTCACCATCGACATCGGCCAGCCGCACCTGGTCACCTGGCGGGCCGACGGCGCGCTCGGCGACGCGGCCGATCTGGCCGGCCGCCGCCACTGGCACACGCACTGCTGGAGAATCCGAGGAGCACGATGACCCACGAGATCCGCGGAGGCGTCGTCCTCCCCGCCCGTCGCGAGGACATCGAGCTGCACACGGCCGACGGGCTGACCCTTGTCGGGGAGCTCGCGCTGCCCCTGGAGCGCGAGCCGGTCGCGACCCTGGTCACCCTGCATCCGCTGCCCACACACGGCGGCTTCATGGACTCGCACATCCTGCGGAAGGCCGCCGCCCGCCTGCCCGCGCTCGCCGATCTGGCGGTCCTCCGCTTCAACACCCGCGGCACTGCGTCGCCGCGCGGCACGAGCGAGGGCGCGTTCGGACACGGCACCGAGGAGCGCGCCGACGTCGCCGCAGCCCTGGCGCTCGTCGCGGAGCGCGGACTGCCGCACCCCTGGCTGGTCGGCTGGTCCTTCGGCACCGAGCTCGCGCTGAAGTGGGGGAGGGAGCACCCCGTCGAGGGAGCGATCCTGCTCTCGCCGCCGCTGCACCGCACGAGCGCGGAGGAGGTCGCCGCCTGGGGCGAGGACGGCCGACCGCTCGTGGCGCTCGTCCCGGAGTTCGACGACTACCTGCGGCCGGAGGCGGCCGCCGAGCGCTTCGCGAGCGTGCCGCAGCTGGACCTCGTCGCTGTGGAGGGCGGGAAGCACCTCTGGGTCGGCGAGGCGCAGACACGGCGCGTCCTCGACGAGATCGTGCGCGTGGTCGCGCCCGCCTCGTCCCCGCTGCCGACGGAGTGGGCGGGCGAGCTCGGCTGAGCCGACCCGCCCAGCGACCGCCTAGCGGCCGGACGAGCCGCCGTCGGAGCCGCTGCCGTCAGGGCCGCTGCCGTCGGAGCCGTCGCCGTCGCTGTCGTCCGCGAGTCCGTCGATGTGGCCGATGAGCCCGCGCAGTCCCGACACATAGCCGGCGATCGCGTCGCGCTCGGTGCGGATCTCGTCGAGGCGCCGCTCGGCGGTGTCCATCAGCTCGCGGCTGCGGCGCTCCGCGTCCGCGACGAGCTTCTGCGCCTGGTCGCGCGCGTCGTCGAGGAGGGCGTCGGAGTCGTCCTGGGCCTTCCGGCGCAGTCGCGTCGTGTCGTCGAGGGCGTCGCTGCGGAGGGCGTCCGCCTCGAGGCGCTTGTCGTTCGCGCGTCGGATGGCGTCGGCGAGCTGCAGGTTCGACTCGTCGAGGTAGCGCTGGGTCTGCGCGACGGCCTCCTGGTGGCGGAGCAGGTCGTCGCGGTCGGCCTCCTCGCGGCGCGCGGCGAGCTCGACCACCAGGTCGATCCGGGCCTGCTCGACCTCGCGCGAGAGCGCAGCGGCCTCGTCGGCGGACGCGGCGCGCAGGCCCGCCAGCTCGGCGTCGAGCACGGCGACGGCCTCGGCGCGCTCCTGGGTGAGCCGGGTGCGCTGGTCGGCGATCTCGCGCGCGCCCTCGGCGCGGACTGCGGCGACCTCGGCGTCGAGCGCGGCGCGGGTCGAGAGCACCTCGGCCTCGACCGCCGCGCGCGCCTGGGCGACCTCGGCCTCGACGGCCGCCCGGAGCCGGTCCACCTCGGAGGCGACCTCGGCCCGCAGGAGCTCGTTGGCCTGGGCGAGGCGGGCGGCCTCGGCGCGGGCGACCTCGATCTCGCGGGCGGCGACGGCGCGCATCTCCGCAGCCTCGCGCTCGGCTTCGGAGCGGATCGCGGCGGCCTCGCGCTTCGCGGTGGCGCGGGTCTCGGCGGCCTCGGTCGCCACGGTGCCGCGGATCGCGGCGGCCTCGCGGACGGCGTCCTGCGTCATCACGTCGCGGTCGTCGGCGGCCTTGCCGAGCGTCGCCGCGGCCTGCGCCTCGGACTCGTCGCGGGTCCGGTCAGCACGGCGGCGCGCCTCGGTCACCAGGCGCTCGGCCTCGTCGCGCGCCTCCTGGAGGATGCGGTCGCCGTCGTCGCGGGTGGATCGGCGGAGGGCGGAGGCGTCGTTCTCGGCCTGGGCGATGATCCGCTCGGACTGCTCCTCGGCCACGCGCAGGGTGTGCTCGAGCTTGGCGCCCAGGCCGGCGTAAGTGGGAGTGCCGACCTGCTGCAGCTCCTTCTCGAGGCCCTCGATCCGGGAGGACAGGCGCTTCACCTCGCGGCCGCTCTCGGCCGCCTGGGTGTTCGAGTGGATGAGCTCGCGGCGCAGGCCCTGGACGGCCTTGTCGACCTCGTCCCGGTCGTAGCCACGGAACACCTGGGTGAATTCGGCCTCGTCGTTCGCCACGTCGTCTCCTTCAGAGCAGGACCGCGGTGGGGCTCGCGGCACTCGGAAAGTGTATTCAGCGCGGAGGCCGCGGCCGGGGCGACACCCGCACCGCGCGCCGCCCGGGCCGCACTCTCGGCTTCTCCCGGGCATCGGAGCGAGGGCATCGGCTATCGTGGACTGTCTTTGTCTGTTGCCGTCGCGCCCCGGTCCGGCTGCGTACCCCGAGCCGGCCCCGGCCGTCACCCCGATCCGGCAACGCAGGAGGAGTTCTTTCGTGCGGTTCGTCTTCGCCATCATCGCCACCGTCATCGCTGCCGCGATGATCGTGCTCGGCATCGGTCAGCGGACGGTCTGGGCTCCTCCGGAGTCCCTCACCGCCGAGACCGTGCTCGACTCCTCCGCTCCCTACGCGGTGATCGACGGCAGCACCCTGGGCGCCAACCCGGGACGCCAGACGATCACGGTCGAGGGCAGCGGCGACCTCGTCGTCGCCTACGCCCCGACCTCCGACGTGCTGGGCTGGGTGGGCGGCTCGAGCTACGATGCCATCGGCTACGAGCGCGCCGACGACACCCTCACCTCCGCGGAGGAGACGGGGGAGCGCGTCCAGCTCTCCTCCGACGTCGAGACCGCCGACGCGGCGGTCGTCGATCCGCGCGGCTCCGACCTCTGGCTCGAGGAGTTCGAGGGGAGCGGCAGCGTGACCCTGGCGCTCGACGTGCCGGAGGACGTCTCCATCCTCATCGCGAGCGACGGCACCGCGCCGGCAGCCGACTCCGTGCGCGTCAGCTGGCCCGTGGACACCGCGACGCCCCTCGCCGGCCCGCTGCTGCTCGGAGGAGCCGTGTTCCTCCTCCTCGGCCTCGTCCTCTACATCTGGGCCTTCGTCCACCTGCGCCGCCAGCACGGCCCGCGCCGGAAGGGACCGCAGGGCCGGATCCCCCGCGGTGCCCGCCGTCCCCGGCCGCGTGCCGGGATCCAGGCCTCCACGGCGTCGCCGGCGCCCTCGCGCCGCCGGACGGCCCTGGTGCTGCCCGTCGTCCTCGGGACGACCGTCCTCCTCTCCGGCTGCAGCTCCGACTACTGGCCTGATCTCGCCGCGGGCGCGAGCGGGGCGCCGACCGCGTCCGCCACGGCGACCGCGGGGGCAGAGCCGGTCTCGGCCGAGCCGACCCCCGTGGTCACCACGCAGCAGGCGGAGGCCGTCGTCGCCGAGGTCGCCGATGTCGCGTCGCGCGCCGACGCCGCCCGGGACGCCGGGATCCTCGCCGAGCGCTTCCAGGGCGAGGCGCTCACCGAGCGCACCACGAACTACGACGTCGTCGCCAAGGGCGGGACGATCGACCCGCCGCAGACGATCCCGGCCTCCCCGGTGAGCCTGGTGCTCCCGCAGGACACGGAGTCGTGGCCGCGCCTGGTGACCGCCGTCGTGCAGAACTCGACGGACTCCACCCAGGCCCCGATCGCGCTGATGATGAGCCAGGCGAGCCCGCGCGTCGACTACAAGGTCGACTACGCCATCTCGCTCGAGGCCAACGCGCGCATCCCCGACGTCGCGCCCGTCACCGTCGGCACGTCGATCGTGGCGCCCGACTCGCGCCTGATGAAGCTCGCCCCGCAGACCGTCGGCTCCGCGTACGCGGACGTGCTCGCCAACGGCGACTCGAGCCAGTACGCCGAGCTCTTCGCGGCCGACGGCGACACCCTCCGGGGGCAGGTCGGCGTCGACAAGAAGAACGCCGACCGCGAGGCGCTGCCGGACACCGCCTCGATCGAGTTCTCGAACGCCGCCGGCACGTCGCCGACGATCGCGCTCGCGACGAACGACTCGGGGGCCCTCGTCGCGGCGAGCATCGCCGAGACGTCGACCGTCCGCCCCACTGCCGAGGGCTCGACCGTCTCGACCTCCGGCGCCTCGCAGACCCTGCTGGGCACGGACAAGTCGACGACCGGCATCGAGACCACCTACGGATACCAACTGCTGTTCTACGTACCGCCCGTCGGATCGGAGGAGAAGATCGTGATGCTCGGATGGAGCCAGGGACTCGTCTCGGTGGTGCAGCTGCCGTGAGCACCGTCCCGCCCCTGCCCGGAAACCTCCGCGGCGCCGTCGACCTCTCGTCGCTGGTGAACCGCCGCACCCCGCCCGCCGCCTCCGCCGGCGCCCCGGCCGCGCCCGCCGCTCCCGGAGGCGCGCCCGGCGCGAATCCTCTGCTGCTGACCGCCGGCGACGCCGAGTTCGACCAGGTGGTCCAGCTCTCGTCGCGCGTGCCGGTGATCGTCGACCTGCGCGGCTCCTGGTCGGACCAGAGCCAGAGCATGACCGCGCTGCTCGAGAAGGTCGTCGTCTCGTACGCCGGCGCGTTCGTGCTCGTCGGGGTCGACGTGGAGTCGAGCCCGCAGCTGGCGCAGGCGTTCCAGGTGCAGTCCGTGCCGACGGTCGCCGCGATCATCGGCGGCCGCCCGGTGCCCCTGTTCAGCGGCCTCGTCGCCGAGGAGCAGCTGCGCGACCTGCTCGAGCAGGTCCTCCAGCTCGCCGCTCAGAACGGTGTGACGGGCACGGTGCCGGTGGAGGGAGTCGCTCCCGCCGAGGGCGGCGAGCCCGAGCCCGAGCCGCTGCCGCCGCACCACCAGGAGGCCTACGACGCGATCGACCGGGGCGATTACGCCGCGGCGATCACCGAGTACGAGACCGCCATCGCGCAGAACCCGCGCGACGACCTCGCCGTCGCCGGTCTCGCGCAGGTGCGGCTGCTGGCCCGCCTCCAGGGCCGCACGCTCGACGACATCCGCTCGACCGCCGCGGCCGAGCCGTCGAACCTCGACGCGCAGCTCGCCGTCGCCGACCTGGACGTCTCGGGCGGCCACGTCGAGGATGCCTTCGACCGGCTGCTCTCGATGTTCCCGCGCCTCGACGCCGAGGGGAAGGCCGCCGTCCGGGCTCGTCTCCTGGAGCTCTTCGAGATCGTCGGTCAGACCGACCCGCGCGTCAACAAGGCTCGGGCCCGGCTCACCGGCCTGCTCTACTGACGCCGGCCGGAACGCCGAGAGGCCGCCCGCTCGCGACGATCGTCGCGGCGGGCGGCCTCTTCCGTGCGGGGACCGATCAGTCGGCGGGTCGCAGGTAGAGCACGGCCAGCGGGGGCAGGACCAGCTCGGCGGAAGCCGGGCGGCCGGCCCACGGCTCCTCGCGAGCCTCGACCGCTCCGAAGTTCCCGACTCCGCTGCCGCCGTAGATCTCGGCGTCCGTGTTGACGAGCTCCTCCCAGCGGCCGGCCGTGGGCAGGCTCACGCGGTAGCCGTGCACGGGCGAGCCCGAGAAGTTGGCGATGACGGCGATCGGGCGACCCTCGCTGTCCTTGCGCAGGAACGAGACGACGTTGGCCGCCGCCGCGCCGCCGTCGATCCACTCGAAGCCCGACTGCTCGTGGTCGAGCTCCCAGAACGACGGCGAGTCGCGGTACACGCGGTTCAGCTGACCGACGAGGCTCCAGAGACCGCGGTGGCTCGGCTGATCGAGGATCCACCAGTCCAGGCCCCGCTCCTCGCTCCACTCGGAGTACTGGCCGAACTCCTGGCCCATGAAGAGCAGCTGCTTGCCGGGATGGGCCCACATGAAGGCGAGGTAGGCGCGCACGTTCGCGAGCTGCTGCCAGTGGTCGCCCGGCATCTTCTGGATCAGCGAGCCCTTGCCGTGCACGACCTCGTCGTGGCTGATCGGCAGGACGAACTTCTCGCTGAAGGCGTAGACGAACGAGAAGGTGATCTCGCCCAGGTGGTACTGGCGCCACAGCGGATCGTTCGCCATGTAGTCGAGCGAGTCGTGCATCCAGCCCATGTTCCACTTGAGCCCGAAGCCGAGGCCGCCGGAGCTGGTGGGCTGGGTGACGCCGGGCCAGCTCGTCGACTCCTCGGCGATCATCATGATGCCGGGGTGCAGCTTGTAGGCCGTGGCGTTGACCTCCTGGAGGAAGCTGATCGCCTCGAGGTGCTCGCGTCCGCCGTACTGGTTCGGCAGCCACTCGCCCTCCTTGCGGGAGTAGTCGAGGTAGAGCATCGAGGCGACGGCGTCCACGCGCAGGGCGTCGACGTGGAACTCCTCGAGCCAGAACAGGGCGTTCGCGACGAGGAAGTTGCGCACCTGGGTGTGCCCGAAGTCGAAGACGTAGGTGCCCCAGTCCATCTGCTCGCCGCGGCGCCAGTCCGGGTGCTCGTAGAGCGGCTCGCCGTCGAAGCGGGCGAGGGCGAAGTCGTCCTTGGGGAAGTGCCCGGGCACCCAGTCGACGATGACGCCGATGCCGGCCTGGTGCAGACGGTCGATCAGGTACTTGAGGTCGTCGGCCGTGCCGAAGCGACTGGAGGCGGCGTAGTAGCCGGTGACCTGGTAGCCCCAGGAGCCGCCGAACGGGTGCTCGGCGAGCGGCATGAACTCCACGTGCGTGAAGCCGAGCTCGGTGACGTACTCGATCAGCGGGTCCGCGAGGTCGCGGTAGCCCAGTCCCGGACGCCAGGAGCCGAGGTGCATCTCGTAGACGCTGAGCGGCTGCGTGTGCGGATCGACCGAGGCTCGCTTCTCCATCCAGCCGGAGTCGCCCCACTGGTGGTGCGAGACGGGGACCTTGGACGCCGTCGCGGGCGGCACCTCCGTGGCGCGGGCCATCGGGTCGGCCTTGCGGACCCAGTGGCCGTCACGCGAGAGCAGGTCGAACTTGTAGGAGGCTCCGGGCTCGACGCCCGGGACGAAGATCTCCCAGACCCCGGTCGTCCCGAGGTTGCGGAGGGAGTGGCCCTCGCCGTTCCAGTCGTTGAAGTCGCCGACGACCCGAGCGGCCTGGGCGTGCGGGGCCCACACGGCGAAGCTCGTGCCCCAGACCCCCTCGTGCTCGCGGTGACGGGCGCCGAGCGCCTCCCAGAGGCGCTCGTGGCGGCCCTCGCCGATGAGGTAGAGGTCGAAATCACCGACCGTCTTCGAGAAGCGGTAGGGGTCCTCCGCGGTCCACTCGCCGCCGCCGCCGTAGCGGGCCTCGACGGTGTACGCCTGCGGACCGAGGACGTGGAAGCCCTGCCAGATCCCGTCGCTGAGGTGGCTGAGCTCGACGCGGGCGCCGGTGGCGAGCACCACGGCGACCTTCTCGGCGAGCGGGCGGCGCACGCGGACGACCGTCACCGGGTCGGAGACGCCGGGGGCCGCGACGAGGTGCTGGCCCAGGACGTCGTGGGGGAGCGCGTTGCTGCCGGTGGCGAGCTGCTGCAGCACCCACTCCGGGATGTCGGGCAGCGCGATCGCAGCGGTGCCGTCGACGGGGCCCGAAGCGGAGGCGGGGTCCGCGGTCGTCTCGGCGGGGCCGGCGGTCGTCTCAAAGGGCGCGGCGCTGTCGGCTGCGACCGAATCGGCGGCGTCCGTGTCGTCGGGCAGGTCGCCCTCGGCCCCGCTGCCGACCGGAGCGGACTCCGCGTCGTCGGCGTCGGGCTCGACGGTCACGGCGTCGTCGGCCGCGACCGGCTGAGGCGCCTCCGGGACCGTCTCGACCGCGTAGCTGCGCGCGTTCTCGCCCTCCGCTCCGGGGTGCTGTCGAGCGTCGAGCGCCGCGTCGGCGATGTGCGCGCCGTGGCCGGAGGTGGTCGCCGAGCTGGTGCCGGTCGTCGGGACCGTCTCGGCGTGCGCGCCGAGGCCCGCCTCCTCGGCCGGGCTCGTGCCCTCGGGGGTGGTTCCGCTCATCGCTCGTCCGCCTTCACGCTCAGGATGTGCACGGGCTCGACGAACGAGTCGAGCCGCACGTAGTCGTCGCTGCCCCAGGTCCAGACGGCGCCGGTGATCAGGTCCTCGACCTCGAAGGTCGCGCTCCAGTCGAGCCCGATCGCGGGCAGGTCGAGGTGGACCGTGGTCTCGCGGGCCGAATGCGGGTCGGTGTTGACGACGACGATGATCGTGTCGTCGGTCCCGGTGCCCGTGAACGCGGCCTGCAGGTGCTTGGAGTAGACGAGGATCGCGTCGTCGTCGCTGCCGTGCACGTGCAGGTTCCGCAGCTGCCCGAGCGCGGGGTGCGAGCGCCGGATCTCGTTGAGGCGCGTGATGTACGGCGCCAGCGAGCGGCCCGACTCCTCGGCGCCGGCCCAGTCGCGCGTCTTGTACTCGTACTTCTCGTTGTCGATGTTCTCCTCGGCGCCGGGGCGAGCGACGTTCTCGACCAGTTCGTAGCCGGCGTAGACCCCCCACAGCGGCGACGCGGTCGCGGCCAGGGCCGCCCGCACCTTGTACGCCGAGCGGCCGCCGTACTGGAGGTACTCGGTGAGGATGTCCGGAGTGTTCACGAAGAGGTTCGGCCGCATGTAGTCGGCCGTCTCGTGGGAGATGCTCGTGAAGAACTCGCCGAGCTCCTCCTTGGTGTTGCGCCAGGTGAAGTACGAGTACGACTGCTGGAAGCCGACCTTGCCGAGTGCGCGCATGATCGCGGGGCGGGTGAACGCCTCCGCGAGGAAGACGACCTCGGGGTGCTCGGCGTTGACCTCGTGGATGATCCACTCCCAGAAGTCGAGCGGCTTCGTGTGGGGGTTGTCGACGCGGAAGATGCGCACGCCCAGGTCGATCCAGTGCCGCAGGACCCGCAGCGACTCCTGACGGATGCCCTCGGGGTCGTTGTCGAAGTTGATCGGGTAGATGTCCTGGTACTTCTTCGGCGGGTTCTCGGCGTAGGCGATCGAGCCGTCGGGGAGCGTCGTGAACCACTCGGGGTGGCTGGTGACCCAGGGGTGGTCGGGCGAGGCCTGCAGGGCGAAGTCGAGGGCGAGCTCGAGGCCCGCGGCCTCGACCGCGGCGTGGAAGGCGCGGAAGTCGTCCTCGGTGCCGAGGTCCGGGTGGATCGCGTCGTGGCCGCCCTCGGCCGAGCCGATCGCCCACGGCGAGCCGGGATCGTTCTCGCCGGCGTCGAGCGTGTTGTTCGGGCCCTTGCGGAAGGAGCGGCCGATGGGGTGGATCGGCGGCAGGTAGAGCACGTCGAAGCCCATCGCCGCCACGGCGGGGAGGCGGTCTATCGCGGCGCGGAAGGATCCGCTGGTCACGGTCCCGTCCTCGTGGCGCACGGCGCCCTCGGAGCGGGGGAAGAACTCGTACCAGGCGCCGACGCCGGCGCGGGTGCGCTCGACGTGGACGGTGCGCGGCTCCGAGACGCTGGTGAGGCTCATCACCGGGCGGGCATCGAGCGCGCCGTGGACGGCGGGATCGGTAGCCGAGGCGAGGCGCTCCTCGGCGCTCAGCGTGGTGTCGCCGACGCGGGCGGCGGTGTCGGAGAGCAGGCTGCGCTCGCCCTCGGGCCGCGAGGAGTCGTCGGCGCCGCTGTGCAGCAGGCCCTCGCCGATGGCGAAGGTGACGTCGATGTCCAGGCCGGCCGGGATCTTGACCTCGGCCGTGTGGAGCCAGGTCGCCCAGTCGTCGGCGTAGGCGCGGATGCGGTAGCTCCAGTCGCCCTCCTCGTCGAGGGCCACGAGGCGCCCGTAGCGGTCGGTGCCGGTCGCGAGGAGCGACATGCGGTGCTCCGACTCGGCCCCGGACGGCGAGCGCAGCAGGAGGTCGACGCCGATGAGGTCGTGCCCCTCGCGGAAGGCCGTGGCAGCGAAGGGGACGACCTCGCCGACGAACGCCTTCGCGGGCCAGCGGTCGTCCTCGAGCCGGGGCTGCGGGTCGATGATCGGCAGGCGCTCGGCCCGGACGCGGTAGCCGCTCCCGGTCGTCGCGGTCGCCGGCGACGCGTGGGGTGCGTCCGCGGTCACCGGGGCGGCCGGAGCACTGTCGGCCGCGGGGGGAGCAGGAGTCGCCTCGGGGGCGGCGGCGGGCGCCGGAGCGGCCGTCTCGGGAGGCGCCGACGCCTCCTGGGGTGCGCGTCCGCGACCCGCTCGCCGTGCGTCCTTGCCGTTCTGAGCCTTGCCGAAAGGTATCTGAGCCACGTCATGACAGTAGCGACCGGCGGCGGCTCGCACACGACGGTTGCGCCCGCGCTCGGGCCTGTGCAAACGGATCCGGGGAGCGCGTGCCGGAGCGTCGGGGCGGGTCCGCGTCCGGCCGATCCGCGGCGGCCGAGGGGTCCGCTAGGGTGACCGAGCGCGACCGCCCCGGTGCTCCGCGACCGGGCGCTCCGGGGTCCGCAGAGAGTCGAGGGGTGCCGTGAAGGCGATCCGCCGCTTCATCGTCCGCTCCGTCCTCCCGCCCGAGCTCTCGGCTCTGGGCGATCTGGCGGGCAATCTCCGCTGGGCCTGGCACGAGCCCGCCCGGCGCTTGTTCGAGCGGGTCGATCCGGAGCTGTGGCGGCGCGGGGGAGCGGACCCCACCGCTCTGCTCGGAGCAGTGAGCCCCGAGCGCCTCGCCGAGCTGGCGGGGGACCAGGGCTTCGTCGACGAGGCGTGGCGCCTCCGCGACGAGCTCGAGCGCTACCGCACCGAGCCGCGGTGGTACCAGTCGCTGCCGGAGTCCGCCCCGCGCTCGATCGCCTACTTCTCGCCGGAGTTCGGCATCGCGGCGGCGCTGCCCCAGTACTCCGGCGGACTCGGCATCCTCGCGGGCGACCACCTGAAGGCCTCCTCGGACCTGGGCGTGCCGCTCACCGGCGTGGGCCTCTTCTACCGGTCGGGCTACTTCTCGCAGAAGCTCTCCGCCGACGGCTGGCAGCTCGAGTCCTACCCCTCGCTCGATCCCGACGGGCTGCCGCTGCGCGTCGTCCGTCTCGCCGACGGCTCGCCCGCCCGCATCGTGCTGGCGCTCCCCGAGGGACGCGCGCTCTACGCCCGGGTCTGGCGCGCGGAGGTCGGCCGGGTGACCCTCCTCCTGCTCGACACCGACATCCCCGAGAACGAGGACTCGCTCCGCTCCGTCACCGACCGCCTCTACGGCGGCGGGGGCGAGCACCGCCTGCTGCAGGAGCTGCTGCTGGGCATCGGCGGGGTCCGCGCGCTCGAGCTCTGGGCCGAGGTCTCGGGCGGCGTCCTCCCGGAGGTGTTCCACACCAACGAGGGGCACGCCGGCTTCCAGGGGCTCGAGCGCATCTCCGGCCTGATCGGCGCGGGCCTGGACTTCGACCAGGCTCTCCAGGTGGTGCGGGCGAGCACGGTCTTCACCACGCACACTCCGGTTCCGGCGGGCATCGACCGCTTCGACCGCGGGATGATCGAGGAGTACTTCTCCACGGAGCTGCTCCCGGGCGTGCAGGTCGAGGACGTGCTCGCGCTGGGCGCCGAGCCGGGAGACTCCGGGACGGCGTTCAACATGGCGTACATGGGCCTGCGGCTCGCGCAGCGCTCCAACGGCGTCTCGACGCTGCACGGCGAGGTCAGCCGCTCGATGTTCTCGAGCCTCTGGCCCGGCTTCGAGACGGCGGAGGTGCCGATCGGCTCGGTGACGAACGGCGTCCACGCGGCCACCTGGACCGATCCGATCCTCCGGCGGCTCGCGGAGGAGCGGCTCGGCACCGACGACACGACGCGGGCCGACTGGGCCTCGGGTGCGCTCGGCGACACCGAGCTGTGGGCCGCGCGCCGGGCGATGCGGGAGCAGCTGGTGCGGGACGCCCGCCGCCGGGCCGCCCGCTCCTGGCGCGAGCAGAACCCGGGCGGCCTCCCGCCGGCCTGGCTCGACGAGCTGCTGGACCCGGACGTGCTCACCATCGGCTTCGCGCGGCGGGTGCCGACCTACAAGCGGCTGACCCTGATGCTCCACGACCCCGAGCGTCTGCGGGCGCTGCTCACCCACCCGCAGCACCCGATCCAGATCGTCATCGCGGGCAAGTCCCACCCGGCCGACGAGGAGGGGAAGCGCCTGATCCAGCGGCTCGTCCGCTTCGCGCAGGAGCCGGACGTGCGCCGCAGGATCGTCTTCCTGCCGGACTACGACATCGCGATGGCGCAGCTGCTCTACCCGGGCACCGACGTCTGGCTCAACAACCCGCTGCGCCCGCTCGAGGCGTGCGGCACCTCGGGGATGAAGGCGGCGCTCAACGGCTCGCTCAACCTCTCGATCCTCGACGGCTGGTGGAACGAGTTTTTCGACGGCGAGAACGGCTGGGCGATCCCCTCCTCCGACCGCGCGCTCGACCCGGAGGCCCGCGACACGCTCGAGGCCGAGGCGCTCTACGAGCTGCTCGAGACCGAGGTCGTGCCGCGCTACTACGAGCGTGACCACGACGGCGTGCCCCGGCGGTGGGTGCGGTCGATCCGGCACACCCTCGCGACCCTCTCGCCCGAGCTCTCCGCCGAGCGGATGGTGCGCCAGTACGTCGAGGCGCTCTACTCGCCGGCCGCCGAGGCCGGGCGCGCCGTCGCCGCCGATCACTTCGAGCCGGCCAAGGAGCTGGCGAGCTGGAAGCGGCGGGTCCGCGCCGGCTGGCCCGGAGTCGCGGTCGCGTCCGTCGAATCCGGCGGGATCGACGCGGTGCCCCAGCGCGGGGACCGGCTCGCCGTGCGGGCGGGCGTGCGCCTGGGCGAGCTCTCGCCGGCGGACGTCTCGGTCGAGGTCGTGTACGGGACGACGGCCGCTGACGGCTCGCTCACCGAGGTCCGCCACCACGAGCTCGAGGTGGTCGAGGAGTCGGGTGCCGTAGTGCCGGCCGACGCGGTCGGGCGCGTGCCCTACGCCGGAGTGGTCACCCTCGACCGCAGCGGCTCCTTCGGCTACACCGTCCGCGTCGTGCCCCGGCATCCCCTCCTGGCCCGCTCCGCCGAGCTGGGCCTGGCCGCCGCCGCCGGCTGACCCCGCCCGGTCCCTCTCCGCGAGATGCCGCTCCGGTGCGCCTTCCTCGGCGTCTCGCGGACCGGAGTGGGATCTCGCGGGAGGAGGACGGCGCATCGAGCGAAACGGCGCCCGGAGGAGGACGGCGAGGGATCGGGGGTCAGCGCGCGATGTCGGCGAGGAGGGCGGCCGTCGCGGCGACGAGGTCGGCGGGGGTGAGCTCGATGTCGAAGCCCCGGCGCCCGCCCGACACGAGCACCGTGTCGTGGAGCTCGACGGTCTCGTCGATCACGGTGCGGTGCCGCGTCCTCTGCCCGAGCGGCGAGATGCCGCCGAGCACGTAGCCGGTCCGGCGCTGGGCCAGCGCCGGGTCGGCCATCGCCGCCCGCCTGCCTCCGACCGCGGCCGCGAGCTCCTTCAGCCCGAGCGAGCCGGTGACGGGCACGACGCCCACCACGAGCTCGCCGTCGACGTCGACCATCAGGGTCTTGAACACGCGCTCCGGCTCGACGCCGAGCGCCTCGGCCGCCTCGAGCCCGTAGCGCGTCGTGGCCGGGTCGTGCCGGTACTGGCGGGGAGTGAAGGGGACGCCCGCCGCCGTCAGCGCGACGGTCGCCGGGGTCCCCGGCCCGCTCCTCGCCATCAGGCGTCCTGCTCGGCCGCCGGCCCGTGCGCGGCGAAGAGCTGCATCGAGGTTCCGGCCACGCGGATGACCTGCCCCGGCTCGAACGACTCGCCGTGCTCCAGCGGCTCCGGCTCCTCGCTGTTCCAGAGGCGCGTGTAGCCGGCGACCCCCTCGTCCTCGGCGAGCACGACCGTGGTGTCCTGCTCGACGCCGTGCACCACCAGCAGGACACGGTCCGGCTCGCCCTCGACCGGCGTCGAGGCCGCGAGGTACTGCAGCGTCCGGTTGGCGGCGGAGGTCCAGTCGTGCTCGCTCATCCCGCGCCCGTGGGCGTCGAACCACGTCATGGTCGTGGCGCCCGGCTCGCTCGCGTCGCCGCTGCCGTAGCGGGAGGGACGCAGCGCCGGGTGCTCGCGCCGCAGGCGCAGCAGGGTGCGCGTGTGCGCGCGCAGCGCGAGCTGCCAGTCGGCCAGGCCCTCCCAGCGCACCCAGGTCAGGTCCGAGTCCTGGCAGTAGGCGTTGTTGTTGCCGCGCTGGCTGCGCCCGGTCTCGTCGCCCGCCGTGATCATCGGCACGCCGGCCGACAGCAGCAGGGTGCCGAGGAGGTTCCGCATCGCCTTCCGCCGCGCCAGCGTGATCCGCTCGTCGGTGGTGGGGCCCTCGAAGCCGTGGTTGAAGGAGCGGTTGGTGTCGGCTCCGTCGCGGTTCGACTCGCCGTTGCCGATGTTGTGCTTGACGTTGTACGAGACGAGGTCCGCCAGCGTGAAGCCGTCGTGCGCAGTGACGAAGTTGACCGAAGCGAGGGGTCCCCGCTCCGCCGAGAAGGTGTTGGAGGAGCCCGAGAGCCGGGTCGCGAAGCCGCCGATGCCGACGGGGGCCGTGCCGGCGCGGCGGGCGTAGTCGATGTCCGAGAGCCAGAAATTGCGGGCGCGGTCGCGGTAGCGGTCGTTCCACTCCGACCACCCGGCCGGGAAGTTCCCCGTCTGCCAGCCGCCCATTCCCACGTCCCAGGGCTCGGCGATCATCTTCACGCCGGCCAGCGCCGGATCCTCGACCGCGGCCCGCAGCAGCGGGTGGTCGCTCCGGAAGTGCGCGATCTCGTCCCGGCCGAGGGTCGCGGCCAGGTCGAGCCGGAAGCCGTCGATCCCGACCTCGCCCGACCAGTAGCGCATCGAGTCCAGCGCGAGGCGCTGCGCCGCCGGCCGGCCGAAGTCGATCGTGTTCCCGCAGCCCGTGACGTCCACGTAGTGGCCCTCGGGCGTCTGGCGGTACCAGCCGGCATCGTCGATCCCGCGCAGGCTCGACATCGGCCCGCCCGGCCCCTCCTCGGCGGTGTGGTTGTAGACCACGTCCAGGATCACCTCGAGGCCGGCCTCGTGCAGGAGCTTCACCATCCCCTTGAACTCCCGGAGCACCGCGGACGGTCCGCCGCGCTGCGCGGTGGAGGGGGCGTACGCGGCGTGCGGGGCGAAGAAGTTCAGCGTGTTGTAGCCCCAGTAGTTGGTCAGCCCCTGCCGCAGCAGGCGCTGCTCCGACACGAACGCGTGCACGGGCAGCAGCTCGACCGCCGTCACGCCCAGATCGAGCAGCGCCGAGACCGTCGACTCGTGCGCCAGGCCGGCGTAGGTGCCGCGCAGCTCCACGGGCAGCGCCGGGTTCAGCCGGGTCAGCCCCTTCACATGCGCCTCGTAGATCACGGTGCGGTCCATCGGGGTGCCGGGCCGGGAGGAGGAGCCCCAGTCGAACGCGTCGTCCACGACGACCGAGCGCCACTCGTTCTCCGCCACCCGGTGCAGGCCGCGGGAGTACGGCTCCAGCAGGGCCCGGCGGGGGTCGAAGCGGTGCCGGGGGCCCGTCGGCCCGTCGACGCGCAGGGCGTAGCGGCGGCCGGGGGCCAGCAGATCGGAGCGCGCGGACCAGACCGCGGCGTCGTCGCGCGCCAGCGGGACCGTGCGGGTCACCCAGGTCGGATCCTTCTCGTCGTACAGCAGCAGATCGACGGCGCTCGCGCTCTCGGACCAGACCCGCAGCTCACCGCCCTGATCGTCCACGGTCACGCCGAGCCGGGCCAGGGGATCGTGAGAGGTCATGCGACTTACAGTAGTGACGGGCACCGGCTCCCTCCGTGCCCCCGACGCGGGACGAAGGGCTGCTGTGATCTACCTCGACCACGCCGCGACCACCCCGCTGCGCGCCTCGGCGCTCGCCGCGTTCGCGGAGGCGTCCGCCCACGGCGGCAATCCCTCCTCCGTCCACGGCTCCGGCCAGGAGGCGCGCCGCCGGCTGGAGGACGCCCGGTCGGCGCTCGCCGGGGTGCTCGGCTGCGAGCCGATCGAGGTGATCCTCACCGCCGGCGGCACCGAGGCGGTCAACCTCGGGATCAAGGGCCTCTACTGGCAGCGCCGGAGCGAGGATCCGGCCCGCGTCCGGGTCCTGGTCGCCGAGGGGGAGCACCACGCGACGCTCGACTCCGCCGCCTGGCTCGCCGAGCACGAGGGCGCCGTCCTCGAGTGGCTGCCGCTCGACGACGAGGGCACCCTGCGGCCGGAGGCGCTCGCCGCGGCGCTGGAGGAGGACCCCGGATCGGTCGCCCTGGTCACGGTGCTCTGGGTCAACAACGAGATCGGGACGATCAATCCGATCGCCGAGCTGGCGGCGGTGTGCGCCCGCGCCGGCGTCCCCCTCCACGTCGACGCGGTCGCCGCCCTCGGACACGTGCCGCTGCGGATCGCCGAGATCCGCCGCGCCTCCGGCTCCGGGCGCGGCGCGGGACTGGCCGCCGTCAGCGTCTCGGGTCACAAGGTCGGCGGGCCGATCGCGACCGGTGCGCTCGTGCTCGCCCGCGACGCCCGCGTGGTCCCGGTGCTGCACGGAGGCGGACAGCAGCGGGGCGTCCGCTCCGGCACCCAGGACGTGCCCGGCGCCGCGGCCTTCGCCGCCGCCGCGGTCGAGGCGGACGCCGAGCTGTCGGCGGAGGCGCAGCGCCTGGCCGCCCTGCGCGACCGGCTCGTCGCGGGCGTCCTCGCCGCCGTGCCGGGGGCGACCCTGACCGGGCCCGCCCTCGACTCCGGACGCCGGGTCGCCAACAACGCGCACCTCGCCTTCCCCGGTGCGCAGGGCGACTCCCTCCTCTTCCTCCTCGACACCGCGGGCGTCTCCGTCTCGACCGGATCCGCCTGCACGGCGGGGATCCCGGAGCCCTCGCACGTGGTCCTCGCGCTCGGCCGCAGCGAGGACGAGGCCCGCGGAGTGCTCCGGATGACGCTCGGCCACACCTCGACCGACGCGGACGTCGACGCCCTCCTGGCCGCGCTGCCCGGCGCCTACGCCCGCGCCGCCCGAGCCGGACTGTCGAGCCGCGCGGTGCTGCCCGCCTGACCCCCTGCCGGCCGCGCCCGCGGGAAACGTAGACTCGCACGGTGAAGGTTCTGGCGGCGATGAGCGGTGGAGTGGACTCGGCGGTGGCCGCGGCCCGCGCGGTGGAGGCGGGGCACGACGTGGTGGGCGTGCACCTCGCCCTGAGCAGGATGCCCGGCACGCTTCGCACGGGCAGCCGGGGGTGCTGCACGATCGAGGACTCGATGGACGCGCAGCGTGCCGCGAACGTCCTCGGCATCCCGTACTACGTGTGGGACTTCTCCGAGCGGTTCAAGCTGGACGTCGTCGACGACTTCGTCGCCGAGTACTCGGCGGGCCGCACCCCGAACCCCTGCATGCGCTGCAACGAGCGGATCAAGTTCGCCGCCCTGCTCGAGAAGGCTCTCGACCTCGGCTTCGACGCGGTCTGCACCGGCCACTACGCCTCCCTCCGCACGGCTGCCGACGGCTCCCCGGAGCTCCACCGCGCGAGCGACGAGGCGAAGGACCAGTCCTACGTCCTCGGCGTGCTGACGGAGCAGCAGCTGCGGCACTCGATGTTCCCGCTCGGCTCCACGCCGTCCAAGGCGATCGTGCGCGCGGAGGCGGCGGAGCGGGGCCTCAGCGTCGCGAGCAAGCCCGACAGCTACGACATCTGCTTCATCCCCGACGGCGACACCCGCGGCTGGCTCGCCGAGCGCGTCGCCCCCGAGACCGGAGCGGTCGTCGATCGGGACGGCGCGGTGGTCGGCTCCCACGAGGGCGCTCACGGGTACACGGTGGGCCAGCGCCGGGGCCTGCACCTCGGCGTCCCCGCGCCCGACGGTCGGCCGCGCTTCGTCCTGGAGGTGAGGCCGGTGAGCAACGAGGTCGTGGTCGGTCCGCGCGAGGCGCTGCGCATCGGCGAGATCGCCGGCGAGCGGTTCACCTGGGCGGGCGCCGCTCCCGAGGACGCGGACGCGCCCTTCCGCTGCGACGTCCAGATCCGCGCCCACGCCGACCCGGTCCCCGCCTCCGCGGTGGTGTCGCACGTCGATGGCAGGGTGGAGCTCGTGATCACTCCGGACTCGCCGCTCGACGGCGTCGCCCCCGGCCAGACGGCCGTCGTCTACCTCGGCACCCGCGTGCTGGGCCAGTGCACGATCGACCGCACGGTCGCGGCCGACGCCGCGGTGCTCCGGTGAGCGCCGTCGAGCCCGCCGCCCGCGTCGAGGAGCTGCGGGCGCGGATCCGGTCGGCGAGCGACGACTACTACGCGGCCGACTCCTCGCCGCTGTCCGACGCCGAGTACGACGCCCTGGTGCGCGAGCTGGCCGCGCTCGAGGCCGAGCACCCCGAGCTCGCCGCCGAGGACTCGCCGACGCGGACCGTCGGCGGGATCGTCGGAGCGGGCCTCGCCCCGATCGACCACGCCGAGCGGATGCTCTCCCTCGACAACGTGTTCTCGGCCGAGGAGCTGCGCGAGTGGTGCGAGAAGACGGTGGCGTCGGCCGACCGCCCCGTCGCCTGGCTCACGGAGCTCAAGATCGACGGGCTCGCGATCTCCCTCCACTACGAGAACGGCCGCCTCGTCACGGCGGCGACCCGGGGCGACGGCCGCACCGGCGAGGACGTCACCGTCAACGCCCTCCGCGTCGCGGGGATCCCCGAGCGCCTCTCCGGCGAGGGCCACCCGGCACTCGTCGAGGTCCGCGGCGAGGTCTTCATCCCCGTGGCCGCCTTCGCCGAGCTGAACGCCCTCCAGGAGACGCTGCGCGACGAGGCGGTCGAGGAGGCGCGGACCCGCTGGTCGACCCGCCCGGCCGCCACCCGAGGCGTCTTCGAGGAGGAGAAGGCGCGCACGAGCGCGCTGCGGCGCTTCCCGACCTTCGCCAACCCGCGGAACGCGGCGAGCGGCGGCCTCCGCCAGCAGCTCGACAAGAAGTCGGGTCTCGACCTGCGCGCCGGCGAGGCGCGCGTCGGCTCCCTCGCGCTCTACGTGCACGGCATCGGCGCCTGGCCGGACCCGCCTGTCGCGACCCAGTCCGAGGTCTACGGGCTCCTCTCCTCCTGGGGACTGCCGGTGAGCGGCCACAACCGCGTCTCGGCCTCGGTGGAGGAGGTGCTCGCCTTCGTCGAGCGCTACGGCCGCGAGCGGCACTCGGTCGAGCACGAGATCGACGGCGTGGTCGTGAAGGTGGACGAGCTCGAGCTGCACGACGAGCTCGGCGCCACCAGCCGGGCGCCGCGCTGGGCGATCGCCTACAAGTACCCGCCCGAGGAGGTGCACACGAAGCTTCTCGACATCGTCGTGAGCGTCGGGCGCACCGGCCGCGCGACGCCCTTCGCCCAGATGACCAAGGTGAAGGTCGCGGGGTCCGAGGTGCGCCAGGCCACGCTGCACAACGCCGACGTGGTCAGGGCCAAGGGCGTACTCATCGGCGACACGGTCGTGCTGCGGAAGGCCGGGGACGTCATCCCCGAGGTGCTCGGCCCGGTGGTGGAGCTCCGCGACGGCTCCGAGCGCGAGTTCGTGATGCCGACGCAGTGCCCCGAGTGCGGCACCACGCTCGCTCCGGCCAAGGAGGGCGACGTCGACCTGCGCTGCCCCAACGCGGAGTCCTGCCCCGCGCAGGTCCGCGGACGCGTCGAGCACATCGGCAGCCGCGGCGCGCTCGACATCGAGGCGCTCGGCGAGGTCAGCGCCGCCGCCCTGACCCAGCCCCTGGTGCCCGCCGAGCCGCCGCTGCGGACCGAGGCCGGCCTGTTCGAGCTCGCGGTGGCCGATCTCTTCCCGATCGAGGTCGTCGTCCGCGACTCCGAGACGGGTCTGCAGAAGCTCGACGCGAAGGGCGATCCGAAGGTCGTCACGCCCTTCAAGCGCAAGCGGCAGCTCGCCAAGGACGGCGCCTTCGACCCGGAGGCGGGAGCCTTCGCGGGAGACGCGGCCTCCGTGCCCTCCACCAACGCCCTCCGGCTGATCGAGAACATCGAGCGGGCGAAGACCAAGGAGCTGTGGCGTCTGCTGGTCTCGCTCAGCATCCGGCACGTCGGCCCGGTCGCCGCGCGCGCGCTGGCGGGCTACTTCGGCTCGCTCGACGCGATCCGCGGGGCGAGCCGCGACGAGCTCGCCGCGGTCGACGGGGTGGGCGGGATCATCGCCGACGCTCTGATCGCCTGGTTCGAGGTCGACTGGCACGTCGAGATCGTCGACCGCTGGGCCGCGGCCGGAGTGCGCTTCGCCACGCCCGGCCACCCCGGGCCCGGTGCCGCGGACGCCGCCGGCGGGGTGCTCGCGGGTCTCACGGTCGTAGCGACCGGCAGCCTGGAGGGGTACTCCCGCGAGGGGGCGCAGGAGGCCATCCTCGCGGCCGGCGGCAAGGCCGGCTCGAGCGTCTCCAAGAAGACCGACTACGTCGCCGCCGGTCCCGGCGCCGGCAGCAAGCTCGGCAAGGCCGAGGCCCTGGGGCTCCGGATCATCACCGCGGCCGAGTTCCACCTCCTGGTGACGGAGGGACCGGACGCGATCGCGCTGCCGGAGGAGGCGTCCGCCGACGCTCCGGAGGAGGCGTCCGCCGACGCTCCGGAGGAGGCCGCCGCCGGCCCGGACGGGGACGTCGCCGGCGCATCGCACTCCGACGCCTCGCCGGAGGATGACGCCGTGCCGGAGACCGACGCCGTCCCGGACGCGGCCGCCCCGAGCACGGAGGAGCCGACCGGGCCCGATGCCTGACGCGGGCGGCGGGGAGCGGCGTGCGTTCCTGCGCCGCTCCCTCGCCGAGGCAGCGTCGCTCGCGCTCGACGCCGCGGCTCGGCCCACCACCGCCGAGCGTCGGACCGCCGAGGTGCTCGGGCGGATCGACCACGTGGTCGTGCTCTCCTTCGCCGGCCGCAGCCGCGACCAGGTCCTCGGCGCGCTCGACGACACGGACGGCCCGGTGTTCACCGGCGGCACGGACGCCGTGATGACCGCGCCCGGCCCGGACGATCCTCCGGGCGCGCGCTTCGCCCCCGAGATGCTGCCGGTGCACGCGCTCCTCGCCACGGCCTTCGCCCGGGCCGACCACTGGCGCGCCGACGGCCGCGATCCGCTGCCGGCGGCCCTGCGCGCGGCCCGGGAGACCGGCACCGGCTGGGCTCTCGCGGTCGACGAGCGGCAGGGCGTCTCGACCACGCTCCTCGCCGATCCGGAGTGGCCCCACCGCGACCCGGGCGCCGCCGGCTCCCGCGGCGGGCGCCTCCTTCCCATCGACGCGCTGGCCGCCGAGGCCGCAGCCGGCACCCTGCCTCCGCTCGTCCTGGTCGAGCCGCGGTCCCTCGTCGATCCGGCCGACTTCGCCGACGCCGCAGCCGCCGGCACCGATCGATCCGCCGATGCGCGCCTCGCGGAGCAGCTGCTGCACGTCGTGTTCGACGCCGTCCGCGACGGGGAGCGGGCGGGGCGGCGGATGCTGCTCCTCGTCACCGCGCGGGGGAGCGCGGAGCGGCCCGGCACGGTGCCGGCGCTCGTGATCGCCTCGGCCGTCCCCTCGGGTGCACGGATCGGCGTGCCGCTCGGTCCGGAGACTCCCGCGCAGCTCGTCCGCGCCCGGGCGGGCGTGCGCCGAGCGCTCGTCGATCCGCAGGTCCGAGAGCTGGCCGCACTCCTCAGCGGTCCCGACCGCCCCCTCGCGCGCTGGCCCCGCACGGCGCCGGCGTTCGCGCCGCCCGCGCCGATCGGGCGGCGCCTCCGCGACGCGGCCCGCCGCGCGCACGTCGACCCCGAGCCGGAGGCCGGACTGCTCGCCCGCGTCCGAGCCGCCGTCCCGGGCGCGTCGCTACACTCCGAGCAGGCGCAGGCGGCGCAGGAGAGGCGGCGGAGATGACCAGCGAGCGGACTCCCTCGGAGCACGACGACGGAGCTCCCCGCTCCCGCTCGCGCCGCCGCTTCCTGGCCGGCACCGCCGCCGCCGGAGTCGGAGCCGGAGCCCTCGCCGGCGGCGCGATCGGCGCGGCCGTCGCCTCCGGCCCCCGCCGCGAGGAGGAGCCGCGACTGCCCGCCCGCACGGAGCCGGGATTCGACCACGTCGTCGTGATCATGTTCGAGAACCGCTCCTTCGACAACGTCCTCGGCCGCCTCTACGGACCGGACGACCTGCCCGCGGGCGAGAGCTTCGAGGGCCTCCTCCCCGAGGAGCGGACCAACACCAGCGCCGGGGGACTGACCGTCGGCACGCACGTCTACGAGGGCGCCACCGACTCCGTGATGCGCCAGCCCGACCCGGACCCGGGCGAGGAGTACCCGCACGTCAACACCCAGCTCTTCGGCACGGTGGATCCGCCCGAGAACGCCGGCCGCACCGTCGGCGCCATGACCACGCCCTTCAACGCGCCTGCCGACGCCTCCGCCCCGACGATGAGCGGCTTCCTCGAGGACTACGTCCAGCACCTGAGGGTGATGAAGAAGGGGCAGGAGCCCACGGCGGAGGAGGCGCGGACGATCATGGGCGGCTTCTCGCCGGAGATGCTGCCCGTCTTCTCCACCCTCGCCCGCGAGTTCGCCGTCTTCGACCAGTGGTTCTGCGCCGTCCCCTCCCAGACCTTCTGCAACAGGTCCTTCCTGCACGCGTCGACCTCGCACGGCTTCGTCACCAACAAGCAGGGCGGCGGCTACGAGAAGTGGCTCGCGGACGACCTGGCCGACGCGCCGACGGTGTTCAACCGCCTCGAGGAGGCGGGGAGGACCTGGCGCGTCTACTTCGACGCGCTGCAGGTGGTCTCCTACACCGGCTTCCTGCACGCGCCGGTGCTCGAGAAGTACTGGAAGACCCACTTCTCGACGATGGACCGCTTCTACGCCGACGTGGAGAACGGCGAGCTGCCCGACTACGCCTTCCTCGAGCCGCGGCTCGTCTTCGACCACAACGACATGCACCCGCCGACCGGGGTCCTGCACGAGGACGAGGTCGACGGCACGCCCGTCTACGACAGCGCGCTGTCCGACGTCCGCGCCGGCGAGCTGCTGCTGCACCAGGTGTACTCGGCGATCCGGGAGAGCGCGAGCACGACCGGCTCGAACGCGGTGAACACGCTCCTGCTGGCGACCTTCGACGAGCACGGCGGCCTCTACGACCACGTCCCCCCGCCGTCGGCGACTCCGCCGGGCGACGGCCGCGAGGGCGAGATGGGCTTCGCCTTCGACCGGCTCGGCTGCCGCGTGCCGGCGATTGCGGTCTCGGCGTACACGAGGGCCGGCACGATCGTGCACGACGAGCTGCACCACGGCGCCGTGATCCGGACCCTCAGCGCCCTGCACGGCCTCGAGCCGCTGACCGCTCGCGACGCCTCCGCCCCGGACCTCTTCGGGGTGCTGACCCTCGACGAGCCGCGGCAGATCGGCGACTGGCCGACCACGGTGCCGCAGTACCTGCCGCCGAACCCCGAGGCGGCACCGGCGCATCCGGCGCACGTGAACCGCGACAAGCCGCTGAGCCCGCCCGCCGTCGGCCTGATGGGCCTGCTGCTGGCCCGGTACGGCGAGCCCGGCGAGGACCTGCCGACCACCTACGAGGGCGCGTACAACGCACTCCTGAAGCACGGCGCCAGCCTCTTCGGCGGCTCCTGACGGGCGGGCGGCACGGGCGGAGGCGGTGCGGGCGCGCCGAGTAGACTGGCGGCCGGAAATCCCCCCGAACCACCAGACGGAGACGCATGTCCGAGATCACGGCCGACACGGTCGCCCATCTGGCCCAGCTGGCCAGGATCGACCTCACTTCCGACGAGATCGGGAGCCTCACCAGGGAGCTCGGCCAGATCGTCGACTCCGTGCGCGCGGTCCAGGCCGTCGCCACGCCCGAGGTGCCGGCGACCAGCCACCCGATCCCGCTCGAGAACGTCTTCCGACCCGACGTGGTCGGCGAGACCCTCACGCTCGAGCAGGCGCTCTCCGGCGCGCCCGAGCACGACGGCAGCCGCTTCCAGGTCTCCGCGATCCTGGGGGAGGAGCAGTGAGTGCGCACGGCGACGAGCTCGTCCGCCTCAGCGCGTCCGCCCTCTCCGAGAAGCTGGCCGACGGCTCGGTCTCCTCGGTCGAGGCCACCCGCGCCCACCTCGAGCGCATCGACGCGGTCGACGGAGCGGTCCACGCCTTCCTCCACGTCGCGCGCGAGGGCGCGGTCGCGTCCGCCGAGGCGATCGACCGCCGGCGCGCCGACGGCGAGTCGCTGCACCCCCTCGCCGGAGTGCCTCTCGCGGTCAAGGACGTCATCGTCACGAACGACATGCCGACCACGAGCGGCTCCCGCATCCTCGAGGGCTGGCGCCCGCCCTACGACGCGACCGTCATGCGCAAGGTCCGCGAGGCCGGGCTGGTCCCGATCGGCAAGACCAACATGGACGAGTTCGCGATGGGCTCGACCACCGAGCGCAGCGCCTACGGCCCCACCCACAACCCGTGGGACCTCGACCGCATCCCCGGCGGCTCCGGCGGCGGGTCCGCCGCGGCCGTCGCGAGCTACGAGGCGCCCCTGGCCCTCGGCTCCGACACCGGGGGATCGATCCGTCAGCCCGCGCACGTGACCGGCACCGTCGGCGTGAAGCCGACCTACGGCGGCGTGTCCCGCTACGGAGCGATCGCGCTCGCCTCGAGCCTCGACCAGATCGGCCCCGTCTCCCGGACGGTCCTCGACTCCGCGCTGCTGCACGACGTCATCGCGGGCCACGACCCGCGCGACTCGACGTCGCTGCGCGACTCCTGGCCCTCCTTCGCCGACGCGGTGCGCCGCGCCGACGTGACGGGCCTCCGGATCGGCGTGGTCAAGGAGCTCGACGGCGGCGAGGGCTTCCAGCCCGGCGTGCTGGCGCGCTTCCACGAGGCGCTCGAGATCCTGCAGGGCGCCGGAGCCGAGGTCGTCGAGGTGAGCCTCCCGAGCGTCGAGCACGCGGTCGCCGCCTACTACCTGATCCTCCCCGCGGAGGCCTCCAGCAACCTCGCCAAGTTCGACTCGGTCCGGTTCGGCCTCCGCGTCGCGCCGGAGGGCGGCGGCACGGTCGAGCAGGTCATGTCCGCGACCCGCGAGCAGGGCTTCGGCCCCGAGGTCAAGCGCCGGATCATCCTCGGCACCTACGCCCTCTCGGCCGGCTACTACGACGCCTACTACGGCAGCGCGCAGAAGGTCCGGACCCTGGTGCAGCGGGACTTCGACGCGGCCTTCGCGGACGTCGACGTGATCGCCTCGCCGACAGCGCCGACGACCGCCTACCGCCTCGGCGAGAAGCTCGACGACCCGCTGGCGATGTACCGAGGCGACGTCGCGACCATCCCGGCGAACCTGGCCGGCATCCCCGGCATCTCCGTCCCCGCCGGCCTCGCCGACGAGGACGGGCTGCCTGTCGGCATCCAGTTCCTCGCTCCCGCCCGGGAGGACGTGCGCCTCTACACCGTGGGCGCCGCGCTCGAGGCGCTGCTCGAGGAGAAGTGGGGCCGCCCGCTCCTCGCGCAGGCTCCCGACCTGACCCACTCCGTGCTCTCCGCGACCGAGGAAGGTGCCGTCTGATGGCCTCCGCGCACACGTCCGCTCCCGAGCTGATGGACTACGACGAGGTCTTCGAGACCTTCGAGCCGGTGCTCGGCTTCGAGGTGCACGTCGAGCTCAACACGAAGACCAAGATGTTCTCGGACGCGCCGAACGAGTTCGGATCCGAGCCCAACACGAACGTGACCCCGGTCGACCTCGGTCTCCCGGGCTCGCTGCCGGTCGTGAACGAGCAGGCCGTCCGCTACTCGATCAGCCTCGGCCTCGCCCTGGGCTGCTCGATCGCCCCGTCCAGCCGCTTCGCGCGCAAGAACTACTTCTACCCGGACCTGGCGAAGAACTACCAGATCTCGCAGTTCGACGAGCCGATCGCCTTCGAGGGCTCGGTCGAGATCGAGCTGGCCGACGGCTCGCTCGTGCAGATCCCGATCGAGCGCGCGCACATGGAGGAGGACGCCGGCAAGCTCACGCACGTCGGCGGCGCCACCGGCCGCATCCAGGGCGCCGAGTACTCGCTCGTGGACTACAACCGCGCGGGGGTCCCGCTCGTGGAGATCGTCACGAAGCCCATCTACGGCGCGGGGAAGAGCGCGCCCGAGTACGCGAAGGCCTACGTCGCGACGATCCGCGACATCGTGCTGGCGCTCGGCATCTCGGACGCCAAGATGGAGCGCGGCAACCTGCGCTGCGACGCGAACGTCTCGCTCCGCCCGATCGGCCAGGAGAAGCTCGGCACCCGCACCGAGACCAAGAACGTCAACTCGCTCCGCTCGGTCGAGCGCGCCGTCCGCTACGAGATCCAGCGCCAGGCGGCGATCCTCGCCGCGGGCGGCACGATCACGCAGGAGACGCGCCACTGGCACGAGGACACCGGCCGCACCTCCGCGGGCCGGCCCAAGAGCGACGCCGACGACTACCGCTACTTCCCGGAGCCCGACCTGCTCCCGGTCGTGCCGAGCCCGGAGTTGATCGAGGAGCTGCGCGCCGCGCTCCCCGAGAAGCCCGCCGACCGCCGCCGCCGCCTCAAGCAGGAGTGGGGCTTCACCGACCTCGAGTTCCAGGACGTCGCCAACAGCGGCCTGCTGGTCGAGATCACCGAGACCGTCTCCGCGGGAGCCGCTCCGCAGGCGGCCCGCAAGTGGTGGACCGGGGAGATCGCGCGCCTCGCGAACGCGGCGGGCGAGGACCCGGTCTCCCTGGTCACTCCGGCGCAGGTCGCCGAGCTCGCCGGTCTGATCGAGAGCGGCACGCTGACCGACCGCCTCGCTCGCGAGGTCCTCCAGGGCGTCATCGCCGGAGAGGGCACCCCGCAGGAGGTCGTCGACGCCCGGGGACTCGCGGTCGTCTCGGACGACGGAGCGCTCATCGAGGCGATCGATGCGGCACTGGCCTCGCAGCCCGACGTGCTCGCGAAGATCCGCGACGGCAAGGTTCAGGCCGCCGGTGCCGTGATCGGTGCCGTGATGAAGGCCATGAAGGGGCAGGCCGACGCCGCCCGCGTCCGCGAGCTCGTGCTGGAGCGCGCGGCCGGCTGAGCCGGTGCGCGGGGAGGTGCGGTCATGAGCGGTGGAACCGGCGACGCGCCCCTTCCCGCGCGGCTCGAGCTGCCGGCGGGCGCCCTCCTGCGTCCCCTCGTCTCGAGCGATGCGGACCTTCTGCACGCGGTGATCGGCGAGCAGCGACCGTGGCTCGCGGCTCTCCTCCGCGGGGACGATCCGGCCGCCCTGCCGTCGGCGTCCCTCGGCGACGACGTACGCGGTCTCCTGCGCCTCGAGGAGGAGTCGCGTGCGGGCAGAGCGCACGCGTTCCAGCTCGTCGGCCCGGACCGCACCGAGGCGCTGGGCGCTCTGAGCGTCCGGCCCGGCGGCGGCGACTCCGCCGAGGCCTCCTGGTGGGTCGTCCCCGCCGTCCGGGGCTCGCGGCTCGAGGAGGAGCTCGACGCCTACGCGCGGCGCTGGCTCCAGCGGCGCTGGCTCCAGCAGCACTGGCCCTTCGACACGGTCACCACGCCCGACAACCACCCCGACGATCCCGCCTCCCTGGCCGGGGCGAACATCGTGGCGCTCGTGCCCGTCGCGCCGGAGCGCACCGCCCTCCCCGACACCGACGCCGCCTCGGCGGCGCTCCTCTGGGCGGAGTACCGCTCCGCGCATCCGGGAGTCGACGAGGCGCTCCCGCCGGTCGAGGCGTTCGGCGACAGCACGGCGATGGCGGACGAGCTGCTGGGCCTCGTGCGGCGCGGAGTGAAGACGGCCACGGCGTCCCTCGCGGAGGAGGGGGCGCCCGTCGCGGGTGACCACTGGATCGTCTGCGACGGCGCGGGAGCGGCGCGTGTCGTCCTCGTGACGGACGACGTGCGGACCGGTCCGCTCGACTCCGTCGACGACGCGTTCGCCTGGGCCGAGGGCGAGGGGGACCGCACGCGCGCCTCCTGGCTCGACGGCCACCGCCGCTACTTCGCCCGCGTCTCACCGGGCGGCATCGGCGACGTGGTCTTCGAGCGCTTCCACGTGGTCTGGCCGGAGGCCGACGCCGAGCGCGCCGCCGCCTTCGCCCGCTCGGTCGGAGCGTTCCGGCCCGAGGAGCTCGACGGGACTCCCGCGCAGACCTAGGGGGTTTCCCGGATGCCCCGCTCAGGCGCCCTGCGCCAGAGTGGAGTCATGGCTACTCTCGTGCGCCCCCGTCGGGGCAGGATCATCGCCGGCGTCTGTGCCGGTCTCGCCCGCCGATTCGGCTGGAGCCCCTTCGTGGTGCGTCTCCTGTTCGTGCTCTCGTGCCTCCTCCCGGGGCCGCAGATCATCGCCTACCTCGTGATGTGGGTGGTCATCCCGAAGCAGAAGTGACCGAGGCCCCCGCTCCGAGCAGCCTCTGAGAGAACGCTCAGCACCCGGAGCGGTGAGAGGCCTACCGTGGCGGTGTGCGTCCGTCGGGCGCCGAGGAGGAGATCATGGGATTCCTGGACCGACTGCTGGGCCGCGACGAGCAGCCCGAGAGCGCACGCCGCTCGACGTACGCGCCGCCGCAGGCCGCGGACCGCAGGCCCGAGTACGGCTCCCCTCCGGCGACGTCTCCGCGCACCGACGATGAGCGTGCCATCGAGCGCTACCGCTACCTCCTCCGCACCGCGCCGCCCGAGGCGATCGAGCAGGTGCACCGCGAGGCCTTCGAGCAGCTGACCCCGGAGCAGCGCCAGCAGGTCTTCCGAGAGCTCAGCGAGGGGGCCCCTGTCGGCGACGCGCCGAAGGACGACGATCCCCGCACGCTCGCCCAGTCCGCCACGAGGAGCGAGCTGCGCCAGCCCGGATTCATGGAGCGGCGCTTCTCCGGCGGCGGAGGCATGGGCTTCGGCGGCGTCCTCGCCTCCTCGATGCTCGGCACGATCGCCGGGTTCGCGATCGGCTCGGCCATCGCGGGCGCGTTCCTCCCCGACGCGGGAGGCGACTACGCCGGCGGTGACGGCGGGGGAGACGCCTCGGCCGACGGCGGAGCGGATGCGGGAGGTGCGGACGCCGGAGACGGCGGCGGCTGGGGCGACTCCGGCGGCGGCGACTTCGGTGGCGGAGGCGACTTCGGCGGGGGCGGCGACTTCGGAGGCGGCGACTTCGGCTTCTAGCCTCGTTGCAGAGGGCCCCCGATCACGGACAGTGGTCGGGGGCCCTCGCTCGTTCCGGGCTAGTCCTCGTCGGTCAGCATCGCCTTCACCTGGCGGCGGAGGACCTTGCCGATCATGCTCCGCGGCAGCTCGTCGACGACGGTGATCCGCTTGGGCACCTTGTAGGGCGTCAGCGCCTCCCTGACGGCCTTGCGGGCGGCCGCGACGTCGAGCTGCGCGCCCGGCTCCAGGACGACCGCCGCCGCCACGGACTCGCCGCTGCGCGGATCGGGCAGGCCGACCACCGCCACCTCCTTGATCTCGGGCAGGCGGAGCAGCACCTCCTCCACCTCGGACGGCGAGACGTTGAAGCCGCCCGTGATCACGAGCTCCTTGATCCGGTCGACGATGCGGACGAAGCCGTCCTCGTCGATCGTCGCGATGTCGCCGGTGCGGAACCAGCCGTCACCGGTGAAGGTCGCCGCCGTCTCGTCGGGCTTGCGGTGGTAGCCCCGGAACACCTGCGGACCGCGCACGACCAGCTCGCCCTGCTCGCCGGTCGCCACCTCCGTGTCGGGATCCTCAGGGTCGACGATCCGCACGTCGGTGCCGGGCAGCGGGAGCCCGACCGTCCCGGCGCGTCGCGTCGGACCGACCGGGTTGGCCATCAGGACCGGAGAGGTCTCCGAGAGGCCGTAGCCCTCGACGAGCGTGCCTCCGGTCAGTGCCTCGAACGAGTCGACCAGCGCCGGGTCGAGCGGCATCGCACCCGAGATGGCGATCTCGATGCCGCGCAGGGAGACGCCCCGCTGCTGCGCGCTGCGCGCCAGGCGCTCCGCGATCGGCGGAACGGCCGGGAGAAAGGTGGCGGGGTGCTTCTTGACGACCTTCAGCACCAGCTCCGGGTCGAACTTCGGGAACAGCACCAGGCGCGCGCCCATGCTCATCGCGAAGGTGAGGCAGAGCGTCAGCCCGTAGGCGTGGAACATGGGGAGCACCGCGTAGACCACGCAGTCGCCGCGGCGGACCGTCGGCACCCAGGCGCGCGACTGGGCGGCGTTCGCCGTCAGGTTCGCGTGGGTCAGCTCGGCGCCCTTGGGTGTGCCGGTCGTGCCGCTCGTGTACTGGATGACCGCGAGGTCCTCCGCGACCGGGCGCGGGTGCGCCGGGTCGATCCGCCGCCTCAGCAGCGTCTCCCACTCGATCGCACCGCGGACCGGCCCGGTCAGCGCGGCGCGCGACTCCCGGGCCTTCTTCAGCGGCAGGCGGAGGGCTGCGCGCATCGAGGCGGGCATCGCGCGGGTGAGGTCGACGGCGACGACGGTCTCGACGCCGAGATCGGCCGGGAGGTCCTGCACCGTCGGCACGACGCGGTTCCAGGCGATCGCGACACGAGCGCCGTGGTCCTCGAACTGGTGGCGCAGCTCGCGCGGGGTGTAGAGCGGGTTGTGCTCGACCACCACGGCGCCGAGCCGGAGGACGGCGTAGAAGGCGACGACGTGCTGCGGGCAGTTCGGGAGGACGAGGGCGACCGGATCGCCCGCGCGGACGCCCAGGCGGCGGAGGCCCTCGGCGGCCCGCTCCACCTCGTCGGCGAGCTGGGAGTAGCTGGTCGAACGGCCGAAGAACTCGAGCGCGACCTGGTGGGGATAGCGCTCGGCCGACTCGGTGACGATGTCGACGAGCGAGCCGGTCGGGAGCTCGAGCTCCGTCGGCACGCCGGGCGCGTAGCTGCTGATCCAGGGGCGGGGCGGGTGGGTGCTCACCCGCCCCACTCTAGGAGGAGGGGCCGGGGCTCAGGCTCCCTGAGCCACCGCGTCCTCGATCGGGGTGGGACCGGAGACGATCTCCCACGTCTTCGCGATGGAGGTCGGCTGCGCCAGGGCGGCGATCACCGTGGCGGCGACGTCCGCTCGGGGGATGCTCCCCTTCTCGACGGAGGTGCCGAGCGTGATCGTGCCGGTGCCCTCGTCGTCCGTCAGCCCGCCCGGGCGGAGGATCGTGTAGTCGAGGCCGGAGTCGCGCAGTGCCGCGTCGGCGTCGCGCTTGGCCTCGACGTAGGCCTTCCAGCCCTCCTCCGTGTCCTCGGGGAGCGGCTCGTCCACACCGATCGCGCTGACCTGCACGAAGTGCTGGACCCCGACGATCGCGGCGGCCTTCTGGCTGAGGACGGACGCCCCCAGGTCGACGGTGCGCTTGCGCTCCGGGCCCGAGTCGGGTCCGGCTCCGGCGGTGAAGACCATGCCGTCGACGTGGCCCAGCGCCTCGGCGAAGGCCTCGGGCGTCGTGTCCTCGAGGTCGTGCACGAGCGGCTCGCCGCCCAGCCGGACGATGTCCTCGGCGTGATCGGGGTTGCGGATCACTCCGACCGACTCGTGGCCGGCGTCGTAGAGCAGGTGCAGGATCTGCTGCCCCACCTTGCCGTGGGCTCCGATGACGGCGATGCGTGTCATGGACGTTCCTCTCCTCGTCGGGGCGGGTCGCCCCGTGTTCGTGGTCCCCTCCATCCTGCCGCGGCGTCCCTGGACGCCCCCAGGCCTTGACGGCGTCCGGGCGCCGGGCCGTCAGGCGGCGAGGCGGTCATCGCGTCCGGTGATGGCGAGCAGGCGGCTCTGGAGGGAGGCGGCGTCGTCGACCGGCACGGGCGCGGCGTAGAGGCCGCTCGCGCGCAGGGTCTCCTCCTGGGGTGCGAAGAGCTCCCAGACCGCTGCGACGAGCTCCTCGTCCAGCCGCTCGTCGCTGCCGGTCGCGCGGGCGAGGTCCCAGGCGTGGACGGTCACATCGGCCGTCTGCTCCTGCAGCAGCTCGACGGCGCTGACGGTGTCGCGCCCCAGCTGCACGGTCGCCGCCGGGTCGACGGTGCGGACAGCGTCGCGCAGGCGGTCGGTCACGCGGCGCCACTCGCTCCTCAGATCGGTGGCGACGGACTCGAGGCGCAGCGCCGACTCGTCGCCCCCCGAGAGGAGCGTGTGCGCGCGCTGCTGCTCGCGGACGACGTGCAGCACCAGAGCGCGCGTGTCCCACTCGGTGTCGGGCGTGGGGGCCGACCAGTCCTCGACGGCGCTCAGCCGGAGCTCGAAGGCGCGGTGGGCGCGGTCCTGCAGATCGAGCCAGCGGCTCATCTCGGCGCCGGGGCCGGTCTCGGTGGCGGTGGGGGAGTCGGGCTGCTCGTGCGTCATGGTCTCTCCGGAGCGTCGTGGTGCTCGGGTCAACCGCGAGTGGTCGGCGCTCATTCCCGGGCGCGGCGGTCGAGCGGCCGATGTCGGTGGTGCGTGGGAGCATGTCCCGAGGCATGGGCGAGCAGGACGGAGCTGCGTGAGCAGGCAGGACGGAGCGGCGTGAGCAGGCAGGACGGCGCGGCGTGAGCGAGCAGGACGGCACCGCATGAGCAAGCAGGACGGCACGGGGCGGCAGGTCACGACCGAGCCCTTCGACGACCCGCGCGCGAGCATCATGCACATCGACATGGACGCGTTCTTCGCCTCCGTCGAGCTGCTCGACCGGCCGGATCTGCGCGGGAGGCCGGTCATCGTGGGCCACCACGGAGCGCGCTCCGTCGTCACAGCGGCGACCTACGAGGCGCGCCGCTACGGCGTCAACTCGGCGATGCCCATGGCGGTCGCCCTCCGCCGCTGCCCGCAGGCCGTGGTCCTCGAGCCGCACATGGAGCGCTACCGCGAGGCCTCTCGCCGCGTCATGGCGATCTTCGACTCCTTCACGCCGCTGGTCGAGCGCCTGAGCATCGACGAGGCGTTCCTCGACGTCGCGGGTGCCCGCCGCATCTCGGGCTCGCCGTTCGCGATCGGCACCGAGATCCGCCGCCGGGTGCACGCCGAGCTCGGGCTGACCTGCTCGGTCGGGATCGCCAGCACCAAGTTCGTCGCCAAGCTCGCCTCCGGCCGCTCCAAGCCCGACGGTCTGCTGGTCGTCCCCGCCGACGGCGTCCGCGAGTTCCTCGATCCGCTGCCCGTGAGCGCGCTGTGGGGAGTCGGCGCGAGCACGGAGGAGGCGCTCGTCCGCCGCGGTCTGCGCACCGTCGCCGACGTCGCGACCACCCCGCTGCCGTCGCTGGTGTCCGCCCTCGGCGAGGCGACCGGGAGGCGCCTGCACGCCCTGGCGAACGGGGTGGATCCGCGGCCGGTCGACACCCGCCAGATCGAGAAGAGCGCCGGACACGAGATCACGTTCGCCGACGACGTGGCCGACCCCGAGCTCGTCCGTCGTGAGCTGCTGCGGCTCTGCGACAAGGTCGCCGTGCGGATGCGCCGCTCGGGAGTGCGCTGCCGAACCGTCGCGGTGAAGGTGCGCTTCGGCGACTTCAGCACCCTCACCCGCTCCCGCACGCTCGTCGAGGCGACGGACGTGGCCCGGGTCCTCTACGAGGCCTCCTCCGCGCTCCTCGATGCGGCCAACCCGATGCGGCGGCCCGTGCGGCTGATCGGCGTGCGCGGCGAGCAGCTGGTCGAGGGCGACGACGTCGCGTTCTCCCTGTGGAGCGACTCCGACGACTGGCGCGACGCGGAGCTCGCGGTCGACGGCGTGGCCGCCCGCTTCGGCTCCGGAGCCGTGCGTCCCGCCTCGCTCCTGTCCCGGTCGGCTCCCGAGTCGGCCAAGGGGATCGACCTCAGCGACACGCTCGCTACGCGGAACCGATCGTCAGACTGATCGGGCGGTGGTCGGAGCCGTTCGGCGGCAGGACCGCGACGGTCGCGGCGGTGACGCCGTCGGCGAGCGCGTGGTCGAGCGAGACGAGCGGCAGCAGGGACGGCCAGGTCGCCGGGAAGCCGACTCCGCCCGTGCGGACGAGGCCCGCCTCCGCCAGCACCGGAGCGAACAGGTGGTCGTCCGTCGGCGTGTTGAAATCGCCGATGACCAGTGTCCGCTCCGACTCGTCGTCTCGGAGAGCGGTGGCGAGGTTCGAGAGCATGGTGTCCCGCTCCTCGTGGTCGCCCGGCCGGAACGAGGCCAGGTGCACCACGAACAGGCGAGCGCTGCCGACCGGTGTGTCGACGTCGACGGCGAGCGCGCGCTCCCAGCCGAGACCGAGGTCGAGCGGCTCCTCGTCGGTCAGCTCGGTCCGGCTCCAGACGCCGACGGTGCTCGAAACGGACGAGTACGGGTACTCGTCGGCCAGCTCGGCGTCGACCGCGTCCACGGCGTCTCCGTCGAGCTCCTGCAGCGCGATCACGTCGGGGCCGCGGGCGGCGAGCGAGGCGGCGAGCCCGCCGGCGTCGCCGCTCGTCTCGATGTTCTGGCTGACGACGGTGAACGAGCCGGAGCGCACGGCCGGCGCCGGCAGTGCGACCGGCAGCACCAGCACGCCGTAGACCATCGCCAGCACGGTGACCGCGGCCGCCGTCCGGCGCGACCGGAGGGCCGCCGCGGCCGCGACGAGGAGCAGCACGAGCAGCCCCGTCCACGGGATCCCGACCTCGAGGACCGACAGCCAGCCGATCGGATCGGGCAGCGCGCGGTGGAAGGCGAGGAAGGCGGCGAGCACGAGGCTCGCGACCGCCACCGCGGCCGAGCGCACGGGGCGGCGGCGGCGGGTGCGGGCGGACATCCGTCGATCATGGCAGCAGGTCCCCGGAGGTCCATGGACGAGTCCTGTGCGCCCCGGCGGGCCGCTTGTCGCCGCGGAGAGCCGCGGAGTACCGTCGCACCATGCCCAACATCGCAGTCTCCCTGGCCGACACCGTCACCACCGCGGGTACCGCGACGATCTACGGCGAGCCCGTCACCGTCGACGGCGTCTCGCTCGTCCCCGTCGCCCTCCGCTGGTTCGGTTTCGGCGGAGGCAGCGGCTCCGAGGACGGCCAGGAGGGCGGCGGCGGAGGCGGCGGCGCCACGGTCATCCCGATCGGCGCGTACATCAAGGACGACCTCGGCCTGCGGTTCCAGCCGAACGTGATCTCGGTCCTCGCCGTCGGCATCCCCTTCGTGTGGGTGACCGGCAAGGCCCTCGCGCGCATCATCCGCGCCCTCAAGAAGTAGCCGGAGCGGCCCTGCGTCAGCTGGCGCGCTGCTGGCGCGCGGGGTACCACTTCTTCTTCGTCCGGCCGAAGCCGACGATCAGACGCTCGGCGTCGTCCGGCCGGCGGGGGTCGTAGATCACCGCGGCGGGCTCACCGGCCATCCACGCGTCCCCCCGCTTCAGCGGGTACTTCTGCGCGCGCTTCTCCACACCCTCGGCGGTCCGGTAGACGACCAGGAGCCTGCCCAGATCCCGTGCCGAATCGCGATCGCCGCGTGCCGGATCCGGCCCGACGACGCGCGCCGGCACCCGCGTGCCGTAGCTGAGCAGCTCGCGGCGGATCCGCGCACGGCGCTGCCAGAGCAGGGCCTGCAGCAGGACGATCAGCAGCACGGCCAGGACGACGACCACCGACCACGACATGACGTCTATGATTGCCGACGAACACGGGAGTCCGGTGCACCGGGCTGAGAGGAAGGCAGCAGCCTTCGACCGTCGAACCTGATCTGGGTCATGCCTGCGAAGGAACGTTTCGATCTCCTCTTACCAACCCGTGCCCTCCATTCGCTTCCACGAAAGGGCACGTCAGTGCAGAACACGAACGCGCAGAACACGAACGCGCAGAACACGAACGCGCAGAACCTCACCTCCTCCGCCCCGGCCCGGCGCGATCTGCGCTGGCGGGTCGTCGACATCGTGGTGGCGAGCGTCGTCGCCGTCGCGAGCGGGATCGTCTTCTGGGCCTGGGGCCTGGCGACGAACGTCCTCGGCCTCGCCTTCGAGTTCCTGCCCGGGCTCGGCGGGCTCCTCGGCGGCGGCTGGCTCTTCGCCGGCGTCCTCGGCGGCCTGATCATCCGCAAGCCCGGAGCCGCGCTCTACACCGAGCTGGTCGCCGCGGCCGTGTCGGCTCTGATCGGCACCCAGTGGGGCTTCACCGTGCTGATCTCCGGACTCGTGCAGGGACTCGGCGCGGAGATCGTCCTGGCGCTCTTCCTCTACCGCAGCGGCCGTCCGCTCGTCGCGATGCTGGCCGGTGCAGGTGCGGGGCTCGCCCTCGCGATCAACGACCTGCTGTCGTACTACGCCGTCAACGACGCGCTCTTCAAGACCGTCTACGTCGCCTCCTCGATCGTCTCGGGCGCGCTCCTGGCCGGGCTGCTGTCCTGGTTCGCGGTGCGGGGGCTCGCGGCCTCGGGAGCGCTGGACCGCTTCGCCTCCGGGCGCGAGGGCCGGACGGTCGAGGGAGCCGGCGCGGGCGCTCGATGAGCGGCGCTTACGTCCGGGCGCGGGGCTGGAGCTGGCGGCACGCGGGACGCTCCCGCGACGCCCTCTCCGGCCTCGATCTCGCGCTGGAGCCGGGGGAGCGCGTGCTGCTCCTCGGCCCCTCCGGCGCGGGAAAGAGCACGCTGCTGCACGCCCTGGCCGGCGTCCTCGGCGGGGAGGAGGACGGCTCCGCGGCGGGCGAGCTCGAGATCGACGGAGCCGCGCCGCTCACCCGGCGCGGTGTCGCGGGGCTCGTGCTGCAGGATCCGGACACTCAGGCGGTCCTGGCGCGGGTCGGCGACGACGTCGCGTTCGCCTGCGAGAACCTCGGCGTGCCGCGCGAGGAGATCCCCGCGCGGGTGCGGGAGGCACTCGGCGACGTCGGGCTCGACGTGCCGTTGGACCACTCCACCTCGGCGCTCTCGGGCGGGCAGAAGCAGAGGCTCGCCCTGGCGGGTGTGCTCGCCATGCGTCCGCGGCTCCTGCTCCTCGACGAGCCCACCGCCAACCTCGATCCGGACGGTGTACGCGAGGTGCGGGCGGCGGTGGAGCGCACGGCTGCCCGCACGGGGGCGACGCTGATCGTCGTCGAGCACCGGGTCGACGTGTGGGTCGGCCTCGTCGACCGGGTCGTGGTGCTCGGGCGGGACGGCGCGGTCGTCGCCGACGGCGCTCCAGTCGAGGTCCTCGATCGAACGCACGACGTGCTCCGCGCCTCCGGCGTCTGGCTGCCCGGTGACACCCCCGCCCGGCGCGGGGCGAGCGTGCTGCCCTCGCCCGCCGCCCTGAGCGCGCACGACCTCGCCATCGGCCGGCCCGTCCTCGGGCGCCCCCGCTCGACCATCGTGGCCTCGGGGCTCGAGCTCGCCGTCGACTCCGCGCGGGCCACGGCCGTGCTGGGACCCAACGGCGCGGGGAAGTCGACCCTCGCGCTCACGCTGGCCGGTCTCCTGCCGCCGGTCGCGGGGCGGGTGACCGCCTCCGAGTCGCTCCGCGCCGGTGCGGGCCCGGAGCCGATCCGCTGGACCTCGGCTCAGCTCGCCGGACGGATCGCGATGGTGTTCCAGGAGCCGGAGCACCAGTTCCTCACCGCTCGCGTGCGCGCCGAGCTCGCGCTGGGCGCCCGCGACGAGACGGAGCGGCATCGGGCGGAGGAGCTCCTGGAGCGCCTCGGCCTCGCGCACCTCGCCGACGCCAATCCGTTCACCCTCTCCGGAGGCGAGAAGCGGCGCCTGGCCGTCGCGTCCGCCCTCACCCGGTCGCCGTCCGTGCTCGTCCTCGACGAGCCGACGTTCGGGCAGGACCGCCTGACCTGGGAGGTGCTCGTCGACCTCCTCGCCGAGCAGCGCGACGCGGGCACGGCGGTGCTCGCCGTCACCCACGACGAGGCGCTGGTCGCCGCCCTCGCCGACTCGGTCGTCACCCTCGGCGCCCGCGAGGCGGTGTCGGGATGACGCTCCTCGACTCCGTTCCCGCGCGCAGCCGGATCGCCCGGGCCAACCCGGTCGCCAAGCTCCTCGCCAGCCTGGTCATCGCGTTCGCGCTCCTCCTCACGGTCGATGCGGTCTCCGCGGCGACGGCGCTGGCGCTCGAGCTGCTGGTTCTGCCCTTCGCGGGGCTCCGGGCGGGTGAGCTCGTGCGGCGGACGGCTCCCGTCTGGATCGCGGCTCCGCTCGCCGGCCTCTCGACAGTCCTCTACGGGCGTGACAGCGGCGCCGTCTACGCGGAGTTCCTCATCGTCTCGGTCACAGAGGGATCCGTCGCCCTCGGGCTGGCCATCGCGCTGCGCGTCCTGGCGATCGGACTGCCGAGCGTGGTCCTCATCGCCACCACCGACCCGACGGACCTGGCGGACGGCCTCGCGCAGATCCTGCGACTGCCCTCGCGCTTCGTGCTCGGCGCTCTCGCCGGCATGCGGCTCGTCGGTCTGCTCGTCGACGACTGGCGCACCCTGTCGATGGCCCGCCGCGCCCGCGGGGTCGCCGACGGCCGCGGGCCCGTCGAGGCGCTCCGCAGCCTCGCGGCCCGCACGTTCTCGCTGCTCGTGCTGGCCATCCGGCGGGGGAGCAGGCTCGCGACGGCGATGGAGGCGAGGGGCTTCGGCTCCGGCGTCCCGCGCACCTGGGCGCGGCAGTCGCGCCTCGGAGCCGGCGACCTCCTGCTGCTCGCGGGCGGAGTGCTGATCGCTGCCGTCGCCGTGACCGCCGCCGTCGTCACCGGCTCCTGGAGCTTCGTCCTGCATGGCTGAGCGGATCCTGCCGCTGACGGATCACACGGCGGGCGACCTCGCCCGCTCCGTGATCGCGCGGCGTCGTCGGACGGTGCTGCTGGACGGACCGAGCGGCTCCGGCAAGTCGACGTTCGCGCGCGCGCTGGTCGAGCAGCTCCGTCTCGCGCCGGCGGCATCGTCGGTCGCGCTCGTGCGGATGGACGACCTCTACCCCGGCTGGACGGGCCTGGACCGGGCGTCGCGGGAGACGGCCGCGACGCTCGTCCGCCCCCACGGCCTCGGCCTCGCGGCGCACTGGCGGCCCTGGAACTGGGCCGCGGGGACGACGGCCGGGCGCCGCGTCGTCCGCGAGCCGCTTCTCGTGCTCGAGGGCTGCGGATCGGCCGGCGCCGCCGCGCGCCGCCACGCCGATCTGGTGGTCTGGCTCGAGGCCGACGACGAGGTGCGGCGCGTGCGCGCGCTCGAGCGCGACGGCGAGCTCTTCGCTCCGCACTGGGACGCCTGGGACCGCGACTTCCGCTCCTACTGCGCTCGGGAGCGGCCCCGGGAGAACGCCGACCTCGTGCTGGACACGGGCGGCGGGGGAGCGGTGCGCGGCTGAGGGGTCCACTCCGAGCGCTGCGACGCGCGGATGCCGGTGAGAGGCTCGCCCTCGGCGGTGATCAGGCCCAGCCGAGCTCGTGCAGCCGGTCGTCGTCGATGCCGTAGAAGTGGGCGATCTCGTGGACGAGCGTGACGTGGATCTCGTCGCGCAGCGCGTCCAGATCGTCGCACGCGGCGAGGTGCGGCTCGCGGAACAGCACGATGCGGTCGGGCATCTCGCCGAAGCCGTAGCGCTCACGCTCGGTGAGAGCGACGCCGTCGTAGTAGCCGAGCAGATCCAGGGTCCCGTCCTCGGGCCGGTCCTCCACCACGAACACGACGTTGTCGAGCCCGTCGACCATGTCGTCCGGGAGCGCGTCGAGCTCGGAGATCACCAGGGCTTCGAAGGCGTCCTCGTCCAGCTCGAGCATCCGGGACCTCTCTGCGTCGGCGATCGCTGCCGGTCGCCGGATGTGCGAAGAGGCCCGGAGCCGGAACTCCGGGCCTCTTCCGCTGCATGCACAGCCACTGGGGTCCCGACGTAGCACGTTTTCAAACCTTTCCCCAAAGCTTAACGCCCTGGTCAGCCGCTGGAAGCGTGGCGTATATCGTGCCCATCATAGGGGCGATATCACCCCGATTCGGGATGATCGGGGGCCAGTCGTCCGGGAGATCGCAACTCCTCAAACCTTTCTCAAGGAAGCCGAGGTTGACCGTCTCGTCGATGACTACCTCGCCGGTTCGACCGTGCGCGAGCTTGCTCAGAAGTACGAGATCCACCGGGGCACGGTGTCGAAGCACCTCACGCGTCGAGAAGTTGCTCGGCGGCTCCCAGGGCTCGACGTTGAAGATGCGGCTGAGGCGGTGAAGCTGCATCGCGGCGGCTCATCGATGCGGTCGATCTCGCGAACGCTGGGTGTCGATCGAAAGGTCGTGCGCGCATCGCTCGTCCGCGCCGGAATGCTGTCGGCGGCGTAACACCCCGCGTTTGTAGGCTCATGTCGCCGGCGACTCTCTACGCCGCGTCGGTAGCATTGAATGTGTGAGCCCAACAGCGACGCAACGCCTCTCCCGCAGTACGCGGAACAATCTACTTGATTGGCTATCGCTGTCCGAATTCAGCTGGGCAGGGCGTCTCGAACATCCCGTGTTCCTCTCCCGGCTGTACGACCTTGAAAGCCTCCCGAGTAAGGACAATCGGTACCGGAACGCCTCCGGTGACATCTACCAGCACATGGTCAATAACTGGGACTGGGATGATGACTGGGTCTTCGGAGACGATCGGTTTCACCTTCGCGATGGCAGCGATGAAAACTTCCTGAGCTTCCTTGCTGAGACGGTCCATCCGATCGTGAGGGACAATGCTCAAACTGCTGCTGAGATGGTTACGGCGTACAACGACACACTGCGACGCGATGGGTTCGAGCTGTACGAGACGGATCGCTTCGGAGACCGGATCATCTATGGGTGGCGTTCGATAGCCGCCTACCACGTACCTGCTGTCCTCAGGCTTACGCAGGCACCGGACCTCACGGACAACAGCGTCCAGCGGCGGCATCTTGACGTCATCGATCGAGATCTCAATTCCGATCCAGCCTCGGCTATCTCGTCGTGCAAGAACCTGCTTGAGAGTCAATGCAAGATCGTGCTCACAGATCTCCGTGGTGAGTTTTTGGATCGGGACGAGTTGCCGACCTTGTTCTCGAAGGTTGCGCAGGAACTCAGCATCAACGCGAACGCTGTGGAAGGCGACACGCGTGGAAGCGACGCGATGCGGAAGGCTATGCGCGCGTTGAGCACGACAGTTCAGTCTGTAGCCGAGGCCCGGAACTCGATCGGAGATGGCCACGGTTCGAGCACACTGAGCCCAGCGACTCCTCGTCATGTGCGGTTGGTCTTCAACGCCCCTGTGGCCGTTGCGCAGTTCGTCGCCGATACATGGCACGAGCGTTCTTCAGGTTTCTCGGCACGATTTGTCTGTCGATAGCGCATGCAGACTCCAGTGACGGTGTGAGCCATGCCGTTTAGAAACCTGCCGCTTCCATTGAGTGGGGTACGAAGGTAGCCTTGGTCGTAGGCGGTTTCTACCTGCAACGTCATCACTCCGAGTGGTGGCACGACCAACGGCTCAGGCTGAACAGTCTTTCGATCTCCTTGTCGCCTCTCGACTTGGAGAGGACTGTTCCCATGCTTCGCCTGATCTGGATCCTCAGCATCTACGTTCGCAGCTTCATGCGGCGGTTCATGCCGACCAACATCGCCCTCGTTGCGCTCCGCACGCGCCGCGGCCTCAAGTGGGGCGTGCCTGCGATGCTCCTTGCCGTCGGGTACATCTGGGTAGCTCGGATTCTCGGCACGCAGCGTGACCTGACCACTTCGATCGATGTAGAGCCGCTTCACCGTGAACTCGCCGTCGACGATCGCGATGACAATCCTCCTAGGTACCGGGCTGATGCCGCGGTCAACGATGAGCAGTGAACCGTCCGGGATCACGGGCTCCATCGAGTGCCCAGCTGCTCGCCAGAAGTAGGTGGACGCACGATCCCTGATGAGGTGCTCAACGAGGCTGAGTTCTTCGGTGGGATAGTCCTGCGCCGGGCTCGGGAAACCACACTGCGCAGCATCGGGAGCCACCGGCAGCGTGATGTCGGGCGTCAGGATCGGCGGTTGAGGGTAGTGCATCGTGACTCACTTTAGTCGAACACATATTCGAGCAATGTACACGCGCATTAGATTGATGCTTCCGATCCCGCCTCTGCTGCGACCCAATCGGCCATCCGTCGGAATGGCCGCCGTTTCCCGCACTGGAAGCCGCGGTGCACCTCTCCGGTGAAATTCGACCGCGAGAGAGCCAGCTGATGCCCAATCTCACCGATCTCGCAAGAGACGACCGATCGGCGCGCATCGTGCTCTCAATCGTCGGCTCGCCGAACGATGCCGCCACGGGACGACTGCTCGGCAAGGTCGGCTCCGTCGAGCTGATCCGGCTCGCCGACAGCGAGGTCGCGAACATCTGCATGCACGCTTGAGCCCCGATCGCGTCGCCGCGCTCATGACTGAAAGCGAGTCGCTCCGGGTCATCACGCCGCGCGATGCCGAATGGCCTGTCGCACTCGACGATCTTGGTGCACGCGCTCCCCTTGCGCTCTGGGCCAGAGGCAGCGCCGATGTGCTCGCCAGCGGTCTGAGCGACCGAATCACGATCACTGGAGCCCGCGCGGCCACTGGTTACGGCGTCTACGTGACGGAGGAGCTGACCGGTGACCTTGCTCGGGCCGGGCGAACGGTTGTCGCGGGTGGCGCCTACGGAATTGAAGGCTCGGTGCATCGTGCTGCGCTTGCAGCAGGCGGCAACACGATCGCAGTGCTTGCCTCGGGGATCGACCGCGCATACCCGGTCGGGCATGCTGATCTCATTGACCGTGTTGCCCACCACGGCCTCCTGATCTCGGAAGTGCCGCCCGGCTACGCCCCGACGCGGCAACGTTTCGTCGATCGTTCGCGAATCATGGCCGCAGTCTCGGGCGCGACCGTCATCGTCGAAGCCGGTGCACGGTCAGGAACGCTGCATACAGCGAACGAAGCGAACGAGCTTGGCCGCGCGGTCGGCGCCGTGCCAGGCGCCGTGACGAGCGCGGCGAGCAGCGGCACGAACCTCCTGCTTCAGACAGGGCGGGCCCGGGTCATCATGAACGCTACTGATGTCTAGAGCATGCTCCGCAGTCAGGCTGACTCAGCACCCTCGACATCTGCACCGTGGGCCGCAAACCGACGCCTCACGCATGCCTCAGCGCTCCCGAATCGGAGTCTGTGAGATGGGTACCTCATCAAGGCCCCCAAGCATCTCTCGTTCGATCAAGTTCGGGTACCACGACAGGGACGTCTCGGGGTCTGTTGGCGCACGGTCGTAGTCGACGCCGCCGTCCTCTGAGTGGATGAGTCCATTGGTGATTCTGGCGAGCGCGGCAGCCGCGAGCCCGGCGAGTAGGCGCGTACGCAGCGGTTGCGTCGCCTGGAGCCGCATGTACCAGCACCATCCAACGCTGGCCGCATCGTCGAACGGGAAGCTATCGAGCGTACCTAGCTGCTTTGCGCGCTCTGCATGCTCGTTGACGACTGCGCTGTGCGGCAGATCTTCGAAGTAATCTTCCGCGCTGCAGGAGTAGAAATCGAAACCGCTCTCAATCGCGTCCACCGAGAGCCAGCCGTAGTCATTGCCCACCATGGCGAGCGAGACATCAGGGTCACTCGTCCGGAGAGGGCGAAGACGGCCGGTCACTTCGGTGAGACGCTCCACTTTCGGCACTGCGCTAAACGCATCGAACTTTCCGAATGCGCGGACCACGGTGGGGTCGTCTTGGTGCTCGATCAGTATCGCGTGGACTGCGGCGGCGAACTCACCAAGGGTGGGCACGGTGTTCGTAGACGGATAGACATCGATGGATGTTGACATCGCGACCGCCCCCAAAGATCCTGACTTCGAATGGTCATTCTCACACTACGGCGAACCACTGAACTTGAGCCCGGCATGCGCGATCTGCGACTGGCGTACCGCGATGCCTACGGCAGTGCCTTGCTTCTCTTCTCAACGAGCGCAAGCAGCGCCGCGAGGCTCTCTGCGTCGAGCGGGAGCTGAAGACCTGTGGTCGCGCGCTCGAACAGCGGGTCGGATTCATCGATCGGGTCGCTGGCGCGGAACACGGAAACGCCGATCCTGTCCATGAGCGCATGCACGTTCAAGGAGTTGGGGTCCTGGTCGAGCACCTGCAAGCTCACCGTGACGTGCGCCTCGCCCCGCTGTCCCTCGACCCACATCCATCCGGATCGATCGAACGGCGGAACCAGCCTGGACCCGCTGGTGTACTTCTTGAGACCACGACCCGCGCTGCCTCTCGTCTTGACCTCGAAGCCCGCGGACTTCAGCGCAGCGAGGATCTTCAGACGCTGAGCATTTCGCGCCTCACGGTATGCGTCGCGTGCGGCGTTGAAGGCTACGACTGATGGATCTTGCGGTTCGACCGACATAGCTTCGATCGTAGTTCGAGGTCCACAATCGGCTACTCACAGGCGCACGCCGCGCGTTTCCTGCGCACGGTGCGGCGCCTCAGATTGCCGAGTCGCGTCGAGCTTCACGATCGTCCTTAGCGCTGCCTCGGCACGCGCATGGTCGATCTTCTGGGTGGCCGATTCGGGCTGCGCACCGAGCGCGGCATCTACGGTGAGCTGGTAGCGATCGCGGTAAGCGGCGACAATGCGGGCAGCGGGGCGCCAGGCTGCCGCGCGCTGAGGATCGGCGGGCTGAGCGCCAAGGCTGGTCACCCACGCTGATCCTTCGGTCAGCGCCCGATCGAGCACGGCATCGGCGCGATCCTCCATGAGAGTGCGCCGTTCGGTCAGCGCCTGCTGCATATCACTGCTCATGATGCCCGAAGCTGCTGGAATTAGCCCGGCGATGAATCGTGGCGAGACGCGCGAGCGCCCAGAGCCCGCAGGCCGTGCAGTCGCCGCCGCGACCCGATGCCGTAGGACTGCCGCAATGTCGTCCGCGTCATCGAGCCTGCGAGCACCCACGAGCCGCGGGAGCAGTGCATCCACGTTGTGATTGTTCGCCTCAGCGCGTTGCAGCTCGGCGCTGAGAGGGCCGAACGCGTCAGACTCGATCGCGGCGGAGGCATCCGCCTCCGCAAGACCGGAGGTGCGAAGCAGCGCGGCCCAGCGATCGCGCTGCGCCGCGGCGGCGATCGTCTCGTACTCAGCGGCGAGCTGCGCGATCGTGCCCCATGCCTCCTGCTCGGCCACGAGCGCGTCGTGCGCGGATGGCTCAGCACCAACGTGCTGCAGCACACCGCAGAGCACGTTGCGCCCACTCGCGGCGCCACTATCGCTCGTGCGCGGCACGTCGTGCGCAGCGTCTGGTCGATCGACGGCGACGTAGGCGCGGTTGAGCGTGCGCCCGCGCGTCATGGCGACGTATAGGTTCTCGCGCGTCATCGATGGCTCGACCAGCACGTGGGCAGTGTCGGTGGTCACGCCCTGCGCACGATACGAGGTGACCGCGTATCCCAGCTCGACGTGCTCGGCCACGTAGGATGCGGGCAGGATGACCGAGCATCCACGTGATGCTCCGAGCCTGCGCGCGACGACTGCGCCGTCGGTGCGAACGTCGAGCACATTCCATCGGTCGCCGTTCCGCACCCAGCCGCGTCCGGCCCGTAGCCTGCGATCGTTCTGCCGGGTGATCACGGTGTCACCGATGGCAGTACGGCTGTCATCGTGCAGTCTCGCTTCGCGTGGTCCGTGCACGGTGCCATCGAGGATCTGGTCGGTGCGCGCCCGACTGTTGAGCGCTGCAACGGACTCGTTGGAGTCGGAGATCAGGATCGTGGATCGGCCCGCGCCGCGATCCGCACGCCATGCAGCTCAGGCGGCATCCACCATGGCCTCCGTCTCGCCGTCAACGACGCGCCCGCGTTGCTCGTACTCGTCGAGTGCCTCGACGTGGCCGTGACGGAGATCGAGTGACGCGGTCTTCTCCCACTCGTGGGTGAAGCGATGCACGTCAACGAGTTCAGGTACATCGTCGCGGTTGTGGGCGAGGAGCCCGAAGGCACCACCCGCGTCGACCGACTGGAGTTGCGCGTAGTCGCCGACCAGCAGCACCTTGGCTCCCGCAGTGATGGCAAGCTGAGTGATGCGGTCGAGCGAGAGCGTGCCCGCGAGGGAGGCTTCATCGAGGACCACCAGCTGCCCGGCATGGAAGGAAGCGCCGGTGTTGATGTGATGCTGCCACCACTTCGCCGTGTTCTCCGTTGCGATGCCAAGATCCTTCGCGAGCACCTCGGCTGCGCCCGCCGACGGAGCGAGCCCGACGACTGATCCGGCACCGTACTCTGCTTCCCAAGCGCGACGCAGAGCAAGCATTGCGGTGGTCTTCCCAGCACCCGCGGGTCCGACGAGCACGTCGAGAACCCGGCCAGATACGGCGATGCGAGCGAGCGCCTCTGCTTGGTCCTCGCCGAGCATTCGCTTCTCACGGTCTGGCTTTCGCGTGAATCGCACTATCGTCGCCAGTGGCACCGTCGGACCGGTGACTTCTCGACTGCGCTCCTACAGACGATCCTCGGCATCGAGGAGCAGGTTCGAGGAGTACACGGTCGAGTTCTTGGGCCGGAACACCGACGAATCATCGCTGCGACGAAACTCGATCGGGCTCGACGCCAGCTCGAACGGAGTGAGCCGAAGCGAGGCCTGCTCGGCGGCATCAACGATGAGACCGACGACGGCTTCGCGATCCTCCATGGACGTGAATCGATAGCCCAAGGTCTGCCGTGCAGCTTCGGCAGTGAGGTTCCAACGTCGCCAGGTCGAGCGTTTCTCGCCGACCGATGCCACGACACTCTCACCGAGCGAGCGGATAACGGCGAGCGGCAGATCATCGGCGCGGAACAGCAGCGGTGCATCGTTCATCGCAACCTCGCGCGCCCACACGGCAGCATCCTCTCCGAGGATCGCACGCGCGCGCTCGCGCCACCCTGCGGTGAGGTCGGCCAGCGAGTGCAGCCTCTTCTCGGGGCGAGTGGAGAGTGTCGCCTGAGCGCGGAGTCTCATTATCGCCGTCGGGTTCGGCCTGTGTCCGTGAGCTTCGACGTAGGCGACGATGAGCCTGTCGGTCTCTTCGTCGATGTGCCGCGCGCGGGTCGAGAACTCAGCGATCAGCGGCTCTGGCACGGACGTGATCGCCCAGCCTGGGTTGCGGTTGCGCCCCATGTCGCGAATCTCCCATTCGACGCCAAGCATGCGAGTGAGGTGATCGGCGAACACGGCCTCGTGCAGTTCGGACAGCGCCACGGTTGCGGAGTGCATCGGGCGGCTGTCGAGCGACCGCCACTTGCCGTCGAGCACCGTCTGCACCTTGTTGCTGATTACGACGTGCGTGTGCAAGTGAGGGTCGCTAGCTCGCGAGTCGTAGTGATCGTAGGCGGTTGCGATCACGCCGCGAACGTCGACCTGTGCACCCGCGCCGTCGCCAGCGCTTGCGCCAGTGCGTGTGAATGCAACTTCGCGTTCCATGTACGCAACCATCTCTGCAACCGCCGCGTGATGCGCATCAGCGATGAGCGACTGGATGCCGCCGTCAGCAACAGCCCAGAGCACCCTCGCAGACTTCGGGATCGAGAACGTGAAGTCAAACCCGGCGACCGCGGTACGCGTACCCGCCGCTGCTTCCTCGGTCTCGATCGTGGCGATCGCTTGCGCACGCTCAACAACACTGAGTGTCGTGTCGAGCGCTGCGGAGCGATCTTCGACGCGCTGCGCGACTCTCTTGTACACGGGATACGCGCGGCCGAGCGGATCGCCAGTGATGGGATCGAGCCCCATGCCCACCAGGAGCTGCAGCTGCTTCTCGCTGACTTCACTGCCAGTGGCGAGCTGTCCCGCGCCGAGGGCGGTGAGCCCGGCGCCCATCCACCGGCCCGGCGGAGTGCCCTAGGCGGCGTAGTAACGCGTGAGCGGCGTCGACAGAGAGCGGTCGCCATCACCCGCGGCTACGGTTCGCAGCAGGTACTTGTAGCCGTCTCCGGCGGACATCACGCGCATCGAAACCGTCACCGCGGACCACCTCTTCTTCGTCACGAAGAAGGTGATCAACGAGGGTCAATCCTCGATCTGCCAGAGGCGTGGCGGCTTCGGATCGCGTTGACCAATTGACTCAAAAAGGCGGCTGATCCGTGGCGTCCTCCAGATCGTCGGACAGCTGAACATCATCAGTGTTGTCAGCGATCGGCGTGAGCCAAGTCGACGTAACCGACATTGTGCGACTGTTCGGCTCTGCCTCGGGCGGCAGTGGACTGATCCTCACGATCACAGGGACTTGCGCTGAGACTCCTGCTACAACGCAGACGCCCCTTGGGAGGATGGGCAACTGCTCGAAGGAAACACGGTCGAGGTAGGCGACGGCCTTTTCGATCGCTTGTACGTCGAGGTTGTTGACGAGCCTGTGGAGGAAATAGTTGTGGAGCTGCGAGATGATCGTGGGCGAGATGTCATGAGGTCGCTGGCTAGCCAACGTCAGGAACACCCCGAACTTACGTCCTTCCTTCACAATCTCTTCGAACGTTTCAAGTCGGTAGTCGCGCCATGCCTCGCGCTCGCGGGACGACTCCAGAGACAGGATGTTATGAGCTTCGTCGATGATGAGGTTGAGATAGTGCTCGTTGCTTGGATCGCGCTCTTTCTTCAGGTCGTAGAGATGCTTGCAGAGCAGCATCGGAATAACCTTGCGCATCGAAAGGCTAACGTCGCGCAGTGACACCACGATCAGCGGCTCTTCGTATGACTCGCTATCATCGGCTACGATCAACTTCTTGATGTCCGGGACTCGCGTCTCAAGCCTCTTGATCAGTGGCGACAAGTGCTCCCGATTCGAGAAGCCACTGATGATGTCGTTGTAGTACTGGAAGACGATCTTGAAGCAGATCAGATCAATACCCGGTTCGATAGCGGAGAAGTCGAGGGGGAGCGCAACGACCTTGTCTTTAGTCAGCGACTCCCACGTCGCATGATCTGGGTCGATGAAGTTCTTCCACTCTCCCCAAAAGAACTTCCCCATCGTTGCGTTGTAGTGCAGATTCGATTGGAAGTCGTCGATCAACGCGGTCAGCTCAGGGGAGGTTGACGGTGCGAGACAAGTCTGCACCTCTGCCAAGAGGTTGAGCACAATCTGCCGGTCGACGCTCTTATCGCTGCTTTTCGTCGCTCGAAGAACCATGTCGCCAAGAACGCTCAAGAGGTCGTGCGGGTCTGCAAGTCTTCGCTCCCAGTAGTCGCTGTCGAGCACGCGCGCAAGAAACGGCGCTTGCGTCTTCTCTGTGGCGTCAAGGAGAACCGTCCAGAACCCGATGTCATTGATGGCGCTGGCGGGGAGAGGAAGACGTGGGCCGTTGGTGGCACGCGTGCTGAGTGCGAACTCCCGCTTGTTCGTACCGCTGGTCAAGACGGACGTGGAGCGATTGTCATCGTCCGATCCTGCCCGACTAAGGTACTCACCGTTGAAATCGATCAAGACGAACTGTGAGCGCTGGCGAAATCCTATTTCTGCACCGTATCGCTCGAAAAGCTCGTGGTAGAGCTTCGCCAACGTATAGGACTTGCCGCTTCCAGTATTGCCAAAGATCCCGACGTGACTGGCAAAGATCGCGTTCACGCCGACCGATACGCTCTGAGTCGGCTCCATCGCAAGAACGCCAATTGGCATGGGCGTATCCGAGTCTTCGACGAAGGCGTGAATGAGGCCGAACTCTTCCTCGGTCAGAATGAAGCACTCATTGTCGAGCAACGGCATCTCGCGGACACCGCGTTCGAATCGACCTCCTTCGATGTGACCAATGAGGCTGATCTGAAGTTGGCGCGACATCGGATCTGCTCCGCGTCTGTATACAGTTGAGGCGCCCCGGTCCTCCTCGATAACCTCGCCGTCGACCTTGGCGATTAGCTCGGAAAAACCCTTCACAACCTTCAAATAGCCGCCAACAGCAACGTTGCGAACGATGCCGCCCTGAAATAGCAGGTGGGAGCCGTTTTTGAGCTTGTCAACGCGGACGCGCACCTGCCGCCCCTCGACAGACACCACGCGACCAACGCGAAACACCGCGTCCTGGGCGGCAACGTCCTCCTCAATCATTGGCAGGCTCCGACGACGTGCGGATGTCCAATTCGATCCGTTGATCCGGCTCGGGGATCTTGTCGCGAACGATCGGAGCGAAGTAGTCAGATTCGAGCACGTCGAGATTGATCATGCGCTCGGCCTCGCCATCGTCGGGGTCGTCAGGGACCACCAATTGAACGTTGCCGTTCTTTATCTCTGATTCGGGGATCAGGGTCTCATAGGCGTCACGCCCGCCGCGAGAATAGCAGAACACAATCACTTGCAGCGTCGGGTTCGTTCGTGCCGCCCGCAACACGAGGTCGCGAAGGTGCTCGTCACGGAAGGAGAACCCATGAACAAAGAGGACGCTGTTCTCCTTCTCCAATTCGTTGGCGAAGCGACGAATCAACTCGTAGTAAGTCTCGTTTAGGACTGTCGTTGCGAACTTACGTTTGTCCGGGTTGACGATGCCGAGCCGGTCATAGCCGCCGGTGAACGCAGTGACGGCTGCAGCCGCTTGGGATGCTGCTTCCTCCGTATCGAGTAGGTCGAGGTCTGCAAGGGTACTCTCGGCGGTACCGACAAGATCTGCAATCGAACAGATTTTCGGCCCTTTGCCTTCTGGCTGAGGGTCGACGATTACGGGGAGAAGGTATTGTTTCGCTTCGTCAAGCAACGCCGTGACCTCGCGCACGAGCGTCAGCCCGTGGTCGAAGTAGATCTCCGTGCGGCTGCTCCGTCGCTCCCGCTGTCGCCACGAAGCCGATCCGTGAATCTTGATGAGGTTGAAGACCGGCACCTCGAACCGGTGCTCGTACCGGCTCCCAGCGCGGAAGCGAAGTGTGTTGAAATCGCCAGGATCAAATCGCGGCCTGATCTTGCCGCTGAACCCGTCAGTGAAGTCGACGCCCAGTTCCTCCATCGCTACCTCAAAGAGCATGTCAACGTTGGTCGTGAAGATGTTGGCTTGCTTCGACAGGAGCGTGCTGTGCCGTCGAAGCAGGATGCGGTTCAACGTTCGCATGAACTTTGCGTATGACCGGAGGACTGCCTCTGCACGGCCCTCTCGCTCGACGACCGCGCTGTTCGGGACAAGCACATTCTCAAAGAAGTACGCCTGGATCGATGCGCGAACGAGCGCCTTCACGGGTTCAGGTGCAGTCGCGTCAGCGAGCTCCGTCAGAGCTTCCTCGATGTTGCCGAGCGGTGCAAAGAACGGCAGCGAGGTTCCCGCACCGATCAAGAAGTTGAGGTGTGCGGATTCGACAATTGTGCTGAGGCGCTGAGCAGAGAGTCGGTTGCTCTGTCTCTCTTGCACCGGCTGATGGGCGACTCCGTTGATGCGTACTTGCGAAGTTTCGGGCACGTCTTGTCCTCAGTTCGTGAGTGTGTTGTCGAGGTGGGCTCCGATGTAGCCGACCGCGACAAAGCCAGCGGCTGCGACGGTGTCCTCGAAGTAGAGGCGAGGCGACCCAGCGCGGCCGGTCGCCAGAGCGATGTGCGCAACGAGCAACTTGGAGCCACTGGGATCGATGGTCTCAGGAAGACCGGACACTGTTCGTTGTGCCATCATTTTGGCGTTCGTGCGGACGGTTTCGCCCTCGCTCCACTTGACCTTCGATATCCGCATGGGAAGTCCGTGCTGGGAGTTGCTGATGTAATGGCTTAGCGACTGGTCGAACTGCCCCTTCGCTCGTGCCGTGGCGTAAGCACTGAAAGTCACGAGCGCGTCCCAAGCCCTCATCACAGCGGCGTCACCGAGGTCCGAGTACTCGTCGAGATCCTCGGCATCGTCTCGTTTTCCGAAGAACCGGATTCCGCTAAGCAGATCAAGCCGATAGATCAGCTCACGGAAAGTCGAGGGGTACTCTATCGCGGCGGGCTCGTCGCTGAATGCGTAGGCGGCTGCAGCCCCCTCTGCACCCAACCGAGTCAGTTCACGCCTCAGATGATCAATCTCACGGCGACCCTTCTCGACGTCGAGGCGCAGCCCTACCGCGTCAATGTAGGCTTCCTCGTTCTCAGCACGTAGTGCCTCCACAGCCGCTTGCGCCGAAGTTGCCGCCGCGCGCAGCACCTCGTTTTCGTTGAGCGCGAGGGTGACAAGTTCCTCCGCCTCGGCTAGGTTCCTCAGTAGCTCAGCGGACTGGTCCGCGTTTGGTTCCTCGGCAGCGACGGTATCGGTGCTGTGAAGAATCTCGAACGTCCGCAACCCCTTCTGGCGCAAGAAAGCGTAGTCAGCATCCCTCAAAGGGTTCGGCAACTGGACGTCCCGAAGCCGCTCTACCTGCGCGTTGCGAATGATCCGCTGGAGGCGGCGGTCTTGGCTCTCCTGGATAGTCGATGCGTGAAGTAGTCGATGGCGGAGAGAATCCCTGGGATCATCGAGATTGGCGCCAGGTAGGAATGTCCTCATCGCACCGGCCGGGATCGTATGCCCCGACGCAACGGTGCTGTTGAAGGCGTTGCGCGCTTCGGGAGTGAGCATGTAGCCGAAACCCATGCCTTCAATGCGGCCGAGAATCCTGTGACCTCGTTCGAGCCACACCTTGTCGGAGACGCCCTCAGGCGGAGTGGTGACGTAAACCGCGCCACGACGCTCCGGGTCACGTAGAACTCTGATCAGATGTGTGACATGGAGGTTGGTCGCGATGACGTCGATCTCAGATGCGGGGTTCTCTAGCCCATCCCGCATCTCGACTTCGCGGAGGATGTCTGTGACGAAGGCCGGAGTGCCGCTTGGTTGCTGCTCGACTCGTTCGCGCCCGGCGCTATCAACGTATTCGAGAGTCGGCGGCTCGACGTCAACCCAGAGCCAGAGCTGCCCGTTCGAGAACACCAGGCTGATCTGTGTGACGCCTGTTCTGTCGGTCTCGGTGTTCCTGTACCAACGAGGGGCAGTCCACTCCTCCGTGAGCGTCCAGCGATATCCGCTGACACCGCGATCGCTCTCCGAGATCTCGTTGGCGACAAGCGTTGCCCCGGCCGCGTTGGCAAGGGCCTCGCCCTCGGAGGGCAGAGCGTTAAATCCCTTCTTCTGGGTCACCCATTTGCGAAGCACGTCAACGGTGCTCGCGAGGTTGCCGTTGTTGTACTCCGCGGACAGAATCGCCCGGTATCCGATCGCCATGCTCTTACCCCGGCCCCTCAGATCTTTTCGAAGCCGGAGCTGGGGTCGAACTTGAGCACGCGCGCGTTCTCGCTGATGGTGCGGACCTCAGACTCATCGAACCCTCCCGGCTTGGAGGCCTGGATGTCGATGGTGATGTCGAGCTTCGCTCCGGCACCGGCGAGACGGTCGATGATCTCGCGGGTGACGTTTCCGATGTCGCGTGCGTAACGGTCAGAGTCGACCTTCACAGATCCGAAGAAGCGAGCGAGCACAGCCTCCAGCGCGGACTCTGTCTCGGAGGATGACCCCTCTTCGTTGGAGGTCGACTCGCCGCCGTTCCAGGTGAAGTCGACCGGTCCGACGTTGGTCGAATCCGCATCACCGGCCGCTGCCTGAGCGGAGGCCTCGCGAGCAGCTGCAAGGCGGTCAGCGTCGACCTGCTTGTTCGCCCGCCCCGACTCGATGAGCAGGGTGCTGTCGGTGATCTGGATTCTGGTGCTTGAGTTCGTGGACGCGAGCAGACCGCGGTAACGGCCAGTCTCGGCGTCCTTCCCCGCCGCGATCGCGAATCGCTCGTTCTCAACCAGCACTACGGCGAGCGACTGCTCGATGGCACTGTCGAGCACCTCGCGGCGGACGAGCCGCGGCAGATAGGTGTAGCGAGTGAAGTAGCCCCACAGCTCACCAACGGTGATCTCACCCGCGTCACGCCAAAGCGCGCCGAGTTCGTGGTGCAGGGTGGACCCGAGGATCGGCGCACCGAAGTCGGTGACGAGCTGATCCTCGCGACCGAGCTTGGCGCCAACTCGTTCAGCCAGCGATCGTCCGCCGGAGTCGGGTACCTTGTCGGCGACTAGCTCGAACGGCTTGGTTGGGTCGAACTGCTCGGGGTAGACGGCCCAGACGAAGGTGTCACGGATGCGGTCCGAGACGGTTTGGTCAAGTCGAGAGACCCAGTCGTCGGTTTGCTTGCGTTGCTGCACGGACAGATTAAGGCTGTCGCTGGTGGCCTGGACACGCTGCCAACCGAGATAGCTGCGAGCAGCGGCTTCGAGGCTCTCCAGCTCGCCCTTGTCTGCCAGCAAGAAGATCAGCGTGTTGCGGTGGATCCGTTGGCTCGCCCCCTTGCTCTCGATCGCATCGCGCACCCACTCGTGAGCCGCGGCGTCCGCGCCATCCTGCTTCCGGCGTGCGTAGCGCGGGTGCGCGATGACCAGGCGCGTCTCTTCGAGGTCGGGGATATCGGCCGTGGATCCTGGCGCGATATGCACCCGATCAAACACGCCTCGTACCCGCTCTTCGCCTTGGAGGCGTCTGCTGATCTCGTTCCACACTGTCTCCACGTCTTCGCGGAGCCGCTCGGCGTAATCGTTCGCAGTCTTCGTGACCGACGGCTGAGTGTCGAACCAGTAGTGGCCCTGCTCCTCATAGAAGTAGGTCGAGCGCTGCGCGAGCAGTTCGACCGCACTGCCAAAGTTCCCAAGGGTGTCGCCCGGGATCGCGGTGCCGAGCCAGAGGTACTGCTTGTCGAGGCCCTTGCGGGTGCTCTTGATCCTGGGCGCTGCACCCATGAAGATCGTGCGGGCAATGCGCTGGGTGACGAACCGCTGGCCGAGGTTCGGTCGATCAAGGTCGATCTGCTGCGCGGTCGAGCCTGGGCCGTCGATGTCGGAGTCGATGATCGGCTTCCACTGATCTTCGAGGTACTGCGTCAGATCGGTGTTCACCGTCGTCGCGTCCAGCGGCACGTTGCCCGGCAGGATCAGCGGGGAGGTGTCGTTCGACGCCCACAGCTCATGCACGATCGATGACACGAGCTTCAGCACCCCCCGGGTGCGCTGGAACCTCTCCAGTGTCGACCAGTCCTCATAGAGTCGGTCGAGCAATTCGGGATGCAGCGGGTAGGAGGCGCGGATGCGCTTCTCATAGTCGTCGTTCGGTGAAGCAGCGTCCCGTGGGAACAACGCGGTGTTGTTCCGGTAGAGGGTCGCAAAGCTCCGCGCTACGGCCGAGATCGTCGTGAGTCCTTCGGCGTTCGGCGCCTGAAAGAGGCGACGGCGTACGATCTCGAATGACTCGTCCTTGCTCGAAGGGCGCCACTGGTCGGCGACGCGGCGGACCACGTTCTGGAGGCGCTCCAATGCGAGCTGTCCGTTCGCGCCGCCTATTTCAATGTCACTGCCATGTCCATCAGCGCCGGTATCGGATGCCGGGATGGAGACGACGAGCATCACGCCGGGCACAGATCGGACGATCTCGGTCAGGGACTGCGCGAAGGTGAACTGCGTCTCGAATGAGCCCGATGGCAGCTCCTTGTCCGTGACGAGCTGACGCGCGTAGGCGACCCATTCGTCGATCAGGATCAGCGAGGGTGAGTAGCGCAGGATCAGCGTGCGCATTGCCTCGCCAGGGTTGGTTCCGGCCCGGTCGTCGACCGCGATCAGGTCGTAGGCCTCGCGCCCGCCCAGTTGCCAAGCCAGCTCACCCCACAGCGTGTTGACCTCGGTACCGTCGTCTTTGATGATCGGCGATCCGGCCTTCAGATAGGTGCCGACAAGTGCGACCCGTCGCACACCCAGGTTTTCAAGCTCGGGGTTGCCGTTCTCGGCGATGAGTTCTTGAAGCTCCTGCGGGAAATCCTTCGACGGGGTGCCGCTGAACAGGTGGTACAGCGCCAGCATCGAGTGAGTCTTGCCGCCACCGAAATTGGTCTGGAGGTTGACGACCGGGCTCGCGCCTGCCTCACGGTTCAGGCGAAGCAGTGCCCGCGACAGCAGATCGCGCAACCCCTCGGTCAGATAGGTGCGGGTGAAGAACTCCACCGGGTCGCCGTACTCCGGGCTCGTTGCCTGGCCTGTATGCACGAGGTGAAGATCGGCCGCGAACTCCGACGCGGTGAATGCGCCGCGAGCCACGTCATCGTGCGGGCGGATCACTTCTCGCCAGGGACGAAGACCGGAGCCAGGATCCAGCGACACCTTCGTACGCTTCACCTGCTTGCGGGTCTGATCCTCGAACACCGTTCGCTGAAGATCGACGCGCAGCTTCCGGACATCCTCGGCGGAGTCAACCGCACCGACTGCGTGTAGCAGGCGTTCGATTGTGTCGAGTGCGCGCGAAGCGTCGTCGGAACTGAAGGGCTCGTTATGCGCCCACAGGTTTCGGGTCTCTCGCAGTTCCGAGGCGAAGCCCTGCTGCGCACGCGAGAGCGTCTCCTTGAAGTGGTACCCCTGCTCAGTGATCGCCCTCAGCTGTACCTGTACGTCGTGCTTGGTCAGCGTACGCAGCGGTCCACCCCTGCGCTGGGCATCCTCCTGCGCCCACTGCGTGGGCCAATCGGTGGTCCTGTACGCACGAGTCATGACCTCGTCGACATCGTCCAGGAGTCCCTCGGAGAGCAGGTCGAACGCCTTGCCCACTCGATCTCGGTTATTCATCGCCATCGCTGCCCCCTAGAACCTTTCGCATACTGTTTCAGAGAAGGCCTGCATCCGCGACCCACCCGTCATTATCTAGCCCTAGTCATCGTCGAAGTCGAATGCCTGCTGCATGGAACGAGGGACATCGGCGAACTTGCGCGCCTGCTCGTTCACATCTCCCCACGCACTTACGAGGCCGTTGAAGAGGATCGCGTCCTTGGTGTTTTTCTTCTTCTCCGCCTCGCGGAACAGTAGGAAGCCCAACTCCTTCACAGCATCCAGGCTCACGCGTGTCTGGACGGTAGGTAGCAGCTCAGCAACCTTGTCTGCGCCGTCCTTGGCCATCAGAGCCGCCAGGCGAATCGTGGCTTCCCATACGCTCACGCGCTCATCGGCAATGACGTCCCACTCACCCCCCAGCTTGGACGGTGAGAGCAGACAGGCTTTCCCACCCCTCGCTTCAAAGATGCCACCCCGCTCCAGGGAGCCAACTGATGTATCGGACGATCGTGCGAGCTGATCGGCAACCCCAGAATTCTCCTGGGCCCAGCCATATTGCCGATACCACTTCACGGCGAACCGCGTGTCGGGGTCGAAATCAGATTCCTGGTCTCCGATCACTTCATCGAGCGTGGAGTTGATGAGGAGAAGCGCATCCTTGACGCTCATGTCCGAGCCGTCAGCTTCACGAGCGCGTGAGTAACGTGAGAATACTGAGATGCCGGGGCCGATAGCAGCCTGTGCGAGATCGACGGGCGCGATCGATCCCTGCATTAGGGCGCGTAGCGCTTCGGGAAGCTCTGCCTTCAATGAGGCCACGAACGCGCGCCGAGTCGTTGCGGGCGCGTTCTCTGGGCGCGGACGGCACGCCAGGACAATCGACGATGCAAGCGAGTTTGTGGTTTGCGCCTTCGCGCGATTCTTCAGTTCCGTCGTGATCGGCCAGGTCGCCGAAATTTCCCAACCTGAGTTGATCAGCCCAGAAAGCAAGGTGTGCCATCCAGTGGATGTTGTACCGGCAGCATCCTCATCCTGCTGCTTGTAGGCGTAATAGACGGTCAACGGTATCGTTCGACTCGCTTCACGCCTCAGCTGAGCGAACACCGAATTGAAGCCGTCCACGAAGAACTTCTCAGCTCCCGCCTTACCGTTGTGTCGATACGGATTAGCGACTAGCTCTTCTGCTTTCGGCGTAAGCATTGTCCCGACGACTTTTGATTGAACTGACCCGAGAGAACGCCGAAGCCAAACGTAGAAGAAGTCTGACAAATCGGAGTACCCCACCATGTCGTAGTATGGCGGGTCGGTGGAGATCGCGAGGCCCGAATAGGATCGTGAAGACGCGTCAGCCTGCGTCACCACTCCCGTCCCATGTGCGGGTAGTCGGAGAAGCGCTTTGACGAGACTTCCAAGGCTGACGGTGAACCCTCCGGCAGCGGTACCGAAGGGCATAGTCTCCGCGAAGTCCCACATCATCGGGATTGCTTGCCTGCCAAACAAGTTACGCACTTGTGTCTTCGTGATCTCCCAGCGACACAGCGCGTTTGAAATATCCGTCATCCGGCTCACGCCGAGCGCGAGATAGGTCGCTACCGCGTCCGCATAGGCTTCCGCGCCGGTGCCACCGTCCTCAAGTCGGTCGCCCCGCGGCATGCCAGCCGCAAGCGCGTCGAGTATTACTTGCTCACGGGCATCCGCGACCAGACCATTCAGAGTCGTGAGCGCAACGAGCTGTCGATCTGTAAACAGATCCGAGAAGCGCGTGAGTCCGTATGGCGGAGTCCAGATGTTGCGAGGATCAAACGGCAACTCCTCGTCCGGAACATCGTCGGGGCGCGCGACTTCGGCGGCCTTCCGCTGCTCAGCCGTGGGTGTGAGAAACAGGCGTCCACGATCGCCTTCCGCGATCACCGCAATCAGGTGTGCGCCCATCCTTCCCGCGCTTCCTTCGGCCTTCAAATAGTCGCTGGAGATTGGAGTACCATCAGCGATGCTCACTGCGCCTCGTCCAGTTCTTGTTCCATCCTTTGTGCCGGATGGCCCGAGCGCATCGTGTCTTACTTCGTAGCGAACCTCACCATTAATAATGGTGGCCTCGACCCACGCCTCATTGCCCTTCTTCTTACTTAGCCACCAGGATGAAACAAGTGGCGTCTCGATGGGGTTGGCCGGGTTGGGGCTTTTTACTGTGCGTGCCCACTTCCATGCGACGACCGAATGTTCCGTTCCTCCCGCGGCCAGGGCCTTGGGATAGAGGTGGCCGATGCGTTTCTCGGCTTCATGCTGCATCCAGGCGCCATAATGCCTGACGTCTTCTGCGAGGCCCTCCGCTCGCAGCCATCCCTGACGTTCACCAACTAGGTCAGGAAAGACTGGGGGACGACTCTCGAACCTCGGCGGGATCTCGATGAGCGCCTTGTTCAGCAAGACGGACAGCGGATTGAGGTCGCTCGCGTGCGCCTCAAGACCGAGACGCTGTGCCTCAAGTGGTATAGACCCTCCACCGGCGAAAGGATCAAGAACTGCCGGAAGGTCTCCGCCGTTGCTCTTTCGAATTTCGTCCCGAGCGAGGCGAAGGATCGACTCATCGTTGCTGTTCTCCCAAACGATTAGTCGCTCTATCAAAGAATGCAGCCTTGCCCGCTCAGCATCTTGCGCCTCGATGGTGGGGAACTCTTCGACCCGCGCCGACGGGTCATCGACTAGCTGCGCGAACAAGACCGCACGCGCGGTTGCCAGCGGCTTCCGGGACCACCAGAGGTGCAACGTTGACGGGTGTCCCTGCCGTATGGACTTCTCCCTTGACGACTCGGCGTTGATCGCTTCGAGTGGCAGCGAGACTTCGATGAGCTTCTTCTTGGGTGCGGTGGTCACGGTACTTCTCTCGCTGGCGTCGGTCTGGTCTCTTGTCGTCGGGGTCATCGCGGTGGTCCTCCGCGGTCCCAGTAATCGCGCCATACCTCGTTGTAGGAGCGGGTTGTCGCAGATGGTTCGAGATGGGTGAAGGCGTCGCTTACGTACCGCAGCCGGTCCTGCTCGGGCCCACTCACGGATACCTCGACGAGAGCGAGGCGATGCCGTTCACCCTGGGTCAGAGCGAAAGTAATCTCGTTCGTCGTGATCGTGAAGGTGTCCGAACCTTCGATGCGACCTTTGACCTCGATGTAGTGGATGAAACCACTTCGGTCGGTGGACTGAATATCGTAGCCAGGGTTATTCCGCGGCATCTCAATTGGTTCACGTCCGAGCGCTTTCTCGGCCGCGAGGACAGCTTGAACCGCTCGACGTTCGACGGCCTCCGTGTCGCGTGCGAAGGTGTGAGCGCCGACGTTGGCATCTTCAGCCGTGATGAGATCGCTAGGCACGACGAGCGCGGCTCCTCGGACTACCGCAGGTACGGCGACCAGATTTGTCGCCTGGTCGAGCTGTTCGAGCCGTTCGCTCAGTCGGTCGTCGAGCTGACGGGCACGCACCAATGCGGTTTCGGCGCGAAGCCTTCCAACGGTACCTCCGCGTTCGAGCGCTTCGAGACGGTTGTGCTCGCGATCCCAGTGATTGATCTCTGCGAACAGACGGTCCTTCACTTGCGCGCGAGTGCGGGCGGTCTCGATGTCGAGCCGTGCCTTGATCTCCTCCATGCGGGGCTGGAGCCCGTCGCGGTATGCCCTGGCTCGCAGGAGCTTTTCGTGGTTCTGCCTCGCCCAGTCACTTCGAGCGATCTCGCTGATCACCTCGGCTTCAGCCGCATCGGGCCGGTCGTAGTCGAGATAGGGCGGCGCACCGGAGGAGGTCACTTTGCCATCTTGTTCGAGGAGCGGGTAATCGAAGTGATGCGAGATGGTGTCAGGCTCGCTTGCAGTGTTCTCGATGCGCTGCTCAACGCTGAACATCAATGTCGGCGTAGCGGACTGCGTATTGCGTCGGTCGACGAACACGGTGCCTCGCTTGAGCGTCGGTCCGAGGTCGTCGATGGTCGTTTCGATGACTGCGTCCAGCAGCGGGTGGCCCGGTGCGATGAGTGAGGCATCGGCCAACCCTTCAGGGTTCCTGCGCGTGAGTTCGAACGTGATGCGTTCGTACTGCTCGGCGACTGGCGCCCACCGGTTGAGGCGGCGGGCTCCGTCGATCACGCGGGCTGGGACGCGCGTGATCTCGTAGCGTCCCTTCTCACGCTTACGGACTCGCCCGCCGAGGCGCTCAAACGCGGGGAGGAAGAACGCAGCGATGTAGCCGGGCTGAAGGCGGCGTTCACGAGCCATCTCCATGTGCGCGCGAACTTCCTCAAGGTTGAGCGCGCTGAACATTTCGGGGTGCAGCGCACGTTCGGCGAGCATCTCGTCGAGCCCGTGGGAGACTCCCGCGTCGATGATGTGGTCGAGCTTGGCCTTGATCTGAGGCTGGTCGCCGTACCGGATCGCCTCGATCAGGAGATCTCGCAGCGATCGCTCCTGGAAGGCGTCGGCGTCACCGAGCACGTTGAAGAGGTTGCCGTTGTACGCGATCGACATCTGGTCGATCTTCGCCAGTAGCCGGGTGAACACGTCACCTTCGCGGGTGTCCTTAGCGACCATGTTCCAGAGGTGGCAGACCTCGCGCTGGCCGATGCGGTGGATGCGGCCGAAGCGCTGTTCGATGCGGTTCGGGTTCCACGGCAGGTCGTAGTTCACCATCAAGTGCGCGCGTTGAAGATTCAGTCCCTCACCGGCGGCGTCGGTGGCGAGCAAGACGACAGCGTCGCGATTATGAGTGAAGCGCTCGCGAGCGATCTTGCGATCTTCGCGGCGGGTCCCGCCATGGATCGTGAGGACGGAGTCGGCGCGGCCGAACTGCGCGGTGATCTTGGTCGTGAGGTAGTCGAGGGTGTCGCGATGCTCCGTGAAGATGATGATCTTGCGGGATTCGCCCGATCCGTCGTGAGTGAGGAGCTGCTCATCGAGGATGGTGCGCAGTTGCACCCATTTCTTGTCATCGTCATGCAGCCTGACCCGCCGCGCAGCCTTGATGAGGTCTTCGAGGATCGCGATCTCGGCGCGTAACTCGGGGATCGTCTGTGCAGCTGTGGCGAGGTCGACGACCTGATCCGCTTGGGCCTCGAACTGCGCACGTTCGTCGTCGGTGGTCTCCTCGTCGTAGTCTTCGAACTCGTCGAGCGAGAGCGCCGGAAGTGCATCGCTACCGAAGTCAAGTGTGGTCTTGCCGGTGGTCCATTCGTCGATGTGGGAGGAGATCGAGACGCCGAACCGCGCTTCGTCGGTGATTCGCTGCATCTCACGCAACTTGGTGTCCAGTCGCTGTTGGCGCCGTTCCAGCGAACGCAGGATGGCCTCGGGGCTGGACGCGAGACGCCGTTGCAGTACGGTGAGTGCGAAGCCGACGTTGTTGCCGCGCTTCTTGTCACCGGCCTGGGCGATCCGCTCGGCTCGCCCCATCTCTGTGCGGACGTAGTCAGTGACCAGCTCGTACAGTTCTCGCTCTGCTGGGCTCAGCTCGTACTCGACGGTGTACGCCTTGCGCTCCGGGAACAGAGGCTTGCCTTCGAAGGTGAGCAGATCTTCCTTGACCATGCGGCGCATCAACCCGTGTGTGTCGGTGCGGTGCACGCCCTGCCGGAACTGGCCTTCGAAGCGGTCGCGATCCAGCAGCGACATGAACAGCTGGAAGTCTTCTTCCTTGCCCGCGTGTGGGGTCGCGGTCATCAGCAGGAAGTTGTGTGCAGTGTCCGCGAGCAGACGTCCGAGCTTGAAGCGTTTGGTCTCATCGACCTCACCCGCCCACGACGAGTAATGCGCTGACATGCGGTGCGCCTCATCGACCACCGCGACATCCCAGGTAACCTCACCGAGCTGTTCGATGAGGTCTTCACTGCGCGAAAGCTGATCCATTCGTGCGATCAGGAAGTCATGCTCGGCGAAGACGTTGCGACCTTGGGCATCGTCGACCATTTGGCGGCTGAAGACTTCGAAGCGCAGATCAAACTTCTGCGACAGTTCCTCACGCCATTGCTCAACCAGCCCACCCGGGGCAACGATGATCGCCCGATCACAGTCGGATCGCAGGATCAGCTCTTTCAGGTACAGCCCCGCCATGATCGTCTTCCCGGCACCGGGGTCGTCAGCGAGCAGGAACCGGAGCGGGATCCGGGGAAGTAGTTCCTCGTAGACCGCGCGAATCTGGTGCGGGAGCGGATCGACGTCCGAGCTGTTGACCGCGACCATCGGGTCGTAGAGCGCTGCGTACTTGATCCGCAGCGCTTCGGCCGCCAACCGGAACTCGTCGGGATCGGCATCGTAAGGCGGAGCCGAATCGAAGTCACCCGCTACTTCGAACCGTGCAGCATCCGAGTCGGTGATCGCCCTGGCGCCACTTCCCCCGGAGTCGTCGCGGTAGAAGACCTCGAATAGTTCAGCGTCGATCGGGTCGATTGCGATCAGGGTCACGGTCTGCCCGGGCACCAGGCCGAGGAGCCGCTGACCCGCGCGCAGCGATGATAGCGTCAACGTCGTGTCGGTCACGGTGCCTCCTTCCGGAAACTGGGCAGTAGATCAGGATATGAGGAACCACCGACTTTGATCGCCGGTGGCTCTGGGTTGCGCGTTCGGTACGGTCAGCTGGGTACCGCCTCGTCAGATGCAGCCGCGCCGCCACGGCGCACCCAGTCGACGGCCTCGCTTGCCTGGAACTTCCAAAGACGCCCGATCTTGTGGGCGGGCATGCTCTTCTCGGCGATCCAGGTGTAGACGGTGTCCTTGGTGACCCCGAGATGGGAGGCAATGTCATCGGCAGACAGCCACGGCTCAGTCACATCCGGCCTCCCTCATTGGTCCGCGCAGACCGTCACTGCCGATGATATCGAAGCTGTGCCTGTTGAGTCGGGTGTTTCCGGGCGTGGTCGGCCTATTACTTGTTCGATGCCGAAGCTGACGCGCATGTCAGCGTGACGTGAACTCGGACAACCAACCCGCAACGGCGTCGCGCCATCGGGCAGCGTCCGAGTTCCAGCCGAGCGTATGACCTGCGTCGAACGCTGCGAGCGTGACGAGGTCCGGGCGTGAATCACGCAGCACTTCTGACACGTTCAGCGGCACGGAGTCATCTCGATCGCCTTGCAAGATCAGCGTCGGTACTGTGAGTTCGTTCGCGTGCGCGATCCAGTTCATCTCGTTGAACGGCACAGGATCGGGGAGACCGATGGTGCGCGCGAGTGGCCGCACTGTGAGCCATGGAATCGCAAGGACCCCGGCGCTTCGTGGGAGCCCCGCACGCTGGCAATTGGCCTTGATGACCTCCGTCCAGTTGAGAACCGGCGAGTCGAGTACGAGCCCGGCAGCCAGTGGACCGTACGAAGGTCGATGCGCGATCTGGAGCGCGATCGCAGCACCCATCGACCAGCCGAACAGCACGATGCGTTCTGCTCCGCGGCGAACTGCGTACCCGATCGCTTCCTCTAGGTCGTCGACCTCGGTGGCACCGAGTGTCGTGCGGCCGGTTCCGCCGCGCGGACCTTCGCCGTCGTTTCGATAGGTCACGACCAGCGACGTGTACCCAAGTTCCGTGGCGATTTGTACGCCGCGAAGCGTGCCCGCTCGGGTGCTGCCGAGGCCGTGGATATGGATCGCCCACGTTGAGAGGTCGCCATCGATCTTCCAGGCGGGGGCGTACCCGCCAGCCGTGCTGATCTTGACTTCGCGGGCTTCGAGCCCTGCGTCGATTGGCGTCGCGAAGTAGATGCCGCTCCACGAGGCTCGGTCGCCGACACGAGGGGTGAGTCCTGCCGAACAGCCAGTGACAGTCCGGGAGACCTGGTCTGTGCCGTGATCCTGAACGTCATCGTCGAGCTGCACCCATCCGCCACGCTCGAACCAGAGGTTGTAGATGCCGACCGCTTCGGTGGCGCGTGTGCGGTCGAGCACGATCCCGAGCAGGTCTCCGCGGTCTTCGATATCGCGGATGACGAGGTTGAAGGTTCGAGGGCCGACCGGCGCGGTGAGCTTTCGGGCAATGCCCCAGCCGAGCACGGCAGCGCATGCGCCGAGCACTGCCGAGCTGATCCCGATGCACCTGCCGATGAACCGCTTTGCGCTCATGATCGCCCCGTCTCGCGACTATCAGCTCCGGTCTTGTTGCCCTTCGCCGTTGGAGCCTTCACGCCGAGCAGGTGGCGCTCAGCCCGCACCAGCAATGAAACTCGAACCGAGCTTCCACAACCTGGTCATGTACCGCGCCACCGCCGAACGAGCGTATGAACGCTTCGCGAAGGGCGACAGCTTCGTCGCTGAGGGCTACTCCCACGAGTACGCCTATCAGCGCGACGGCCAGAAGGTCGAAGGCGAAGAGTTCGTCGCGAAGAAGATCGGGCATGACACCGCGCGCACGCAGTACAGCGTCGACCGCAGTTCCCGCGCCGCAACGCACGAAGCACCGTCCAGGGAGCAGAGCCGAGCGTTCGACGCCCCTCGACAGCGGCCGAGCACTGAAGCTCCGACCCTCAGCCGCTGAGACACCGCAGGAGCGAGATCATGAATGACCGCGAAGTACCGGGCGACGCCTTCGACGACGTGCCCGAGACCAACTTCGAGCCAGAACCCGCAGCCGTGCCACCGCACCCAGTGAACTGGAACCTGCTCACCGCCCACGACCTTGAGCAAGAACTGCTCGAACTCAACCGCTGGGTGAACTGGCTGCGCCTGGAGTACGGCCTTCCCGCCTCGGAGGTTCCGCCACTGTGGCACCGCCACCCCGAAATCCTCTGGGAGCTATCGGCGCTCCACCTGCACTGGCTCTGCGCCTACGACCCCGACCAAGACGGATCCGCCCCACTCGGATGGCACCGCGATTTCGCCGACGCACGCGGCAGGCTCCGCGACTGGGTCGCAGCCTGTGGAACACGTCGCGATCGGGATCGACCGACATGTCGTGTCCCGTGGCCGGGCGAGAAGCGCGAGCAAGAGATCGTCGAGCAGGTATTCACCGACCGTGACGCCGACTTCGTGCAGTTCGTGCTCGACCAGGTCGCAGCGCGCCAGGCCGCAGAGGACGCGTTCTTCGCGAACATCGATCCCGAGACGGGCGAGGTGAGGGAATGATGTCTCGCTCGTACGAGAAGAAGACCGAACGTCGCAGCCGCGAGGAGCGGAGTCTGTCGATTCGCGTAGAGCATCGGCCGCAACCCGACGCGCAGATGCTCACGCAGCTGCTCATTCGCTTCGCCCTCCAAGACGCGGGGGAGGCCCGCGCGGCGAGCATCGTTGGACGAACTTCCCTGGCGAGTGCCAGCACCTCCCCGTAGAATATGGGTGTTCGCCGTTGAGGTGGATGTTGTGGTCCCAAACCCTCTGTACCTCGGTGCGGAGCACGTATAACGTGGCCGTTCTGGCCTAGTCCTAAAGCCTTCGGGCTCTTCTCACGATCAACATTCGCAGTTGACAACTCCGCGGTGGACGTTCTGGACCACCAACGCGGAGAAGAGCTATGACGACCTCTACGATCGACCGGCGCGCGGTCGATGATCTCGTGCATCCCTCGATGCCTTCTGGCGGCGCGGTCGCCGTCACCTACCTGCGCGTCTCGACCAAGGAACAGGCCGAGACGGGCGGCACTGACGAGGGGTACTCGATCCCGGCACAGCGGCAAGCCAATCGTCGCAAGGCCGAGCAACTCGGTGCAACCGTGATCGAAGAGTTCGTCGACGCTGGCGAGTCTGCGCGTAAGGCCGACCGGCCCGAGCTGATGCGGATGATCAAGTACGTCGCCGAGCACCCGGTGAACTACTGCATCGTGCACAAGGTCGACCGCCTCGCACGCACCCGAGCCGATGACGTCACGATTCATCTCGCGCTTCGTGACGCCGGGGTGATGCTGGTGTCGGCGAGTGAGAACATCGATGAGACCCCGTCGGGGATGCTTCTGCACGGCATCATGTCGTCGATCGCGGAGTTCTACTCACGCAATCTCGCCACCGAAACCGTGAAGGGTCTCTCGCAGAAGGCTGCGCAGGGCGGCACCCCGAACCGCGCCCCGATCGGGTACACGAACGTCGGAATCCGTGACGAGCGGGGCCGAGAGATCCGCACGGTTGTCGTCGATACGGAACGGGCCGAACTCGTCACCTGGGCATTCCAGGTGTACGCGTCGGGGCAGTGGACAACGTCGCAGTTGCATCGCGAACTCGTCGCGCGGGGTCTGACGAGTCCGCCGACGCCGAAGCGGCCGTCGAAGCCGATCGCGTTGTCGACGATGCACCGCATTTTGACGAACCCGTACTACAAGGGCGACGTGCGCTACGGAGGTGCGACTTACAAGGGAACGCACACGCCGATCGTGGCGAAAGAGGTCTGGTATCAGGTGCAGACGGTGCTGGATGCGCACAACTCCGCGGCCGATGCGACCCAGGTGCACGACCACTATCTGAAGGGGACCGTGTATTGCGGGCAGTGCGGCGAGCGGCTCATCATCACGAACGCGCGGAACCGGCACGGCAAGGTCTATCCGTACTTTGTCTGTTCGGGCAGACACTCCGGGAAGAACGCGTGCACGCGGCAGGCGATGCTCATCGAAGATGTCGAGCACCTGATCGAGCGCTACTACGAGACGATCCAAGTGAGTGACGAGATCCGTCAGAGCTTGGCGGGCATGCTGCACGCTGAGTTTGATCAGCTCATGGCGTCGGAGTCGAAGGAACTCAATCGGCTGGCGACCGAGCGGGATCGCCTCGAAGACGAGCGAGTGAAGGTGTTGCAGGCGCACTATGCGGGGGCGGTGCCGCTCGATCTGTTGAAGATCGAGCAGGATCGCATCAGTGCCGGTCTGAAGAACATCGAGAATCGGATCGCCGCGCACCATGAGGAGTACGCGTCGGCGCGCGCGAACGTGGATGACTCGCTCGGGTTGCTCGCGAAGGTCGCTGGCATCTACCAGCGCTGTGATGATGCGAACCGGCGGCTCTGCAACCAAACGTTCTTCACGAGGATCTTCATCGACGAGGACCGTGAGACCCGGGTTGAGTACGAGCGGCCGTTCGGGTCGCTGTGCAACGCGGAGGAGCAGGCGAACGCGCTGAACTGGGCAGCTGCGGCGTGCTCCGGGAAAAAGAAAAGTGGTGAGGTTCAGACCTTCGCGAGAGTGGAGACTCTCGTCGAGGGTTTGAACCTCACCACATCAGGGTGAGTAACGGGGCTCGAACCCGCGACCTCCTAGACCACAACCAGGCGCTCTGCCAACTGAGCTATACCCACCAGGAGCGTGTTCCGGCGGGGTGACCCGCCGAAGCAACTGTACGAGAGTACTACATCCGCGAGGCGAACTCGTCCACGACGGCGGCCGACACGGCCTGCACCTCGGCGGTGCTCGGCCCCGGCTGCTCCACGAACACGGCACGGCGGTAGTACTGCAGCTCTCGGATGCTCTCGAGGATGTCGGCGAGAGCGCGGTGTCCGCCGTGCTTCTTGGGCGCGTTGAAGTAGATGCGCGGGAACCAGCGCCGTGCCAGCTCCTTGATCGTGCTGACGTCGACGTTGCGGTAGTGCAGGTGGCCGTCGAGACGCGGCATGAACTTCGCGAGGAAGGCGCGGTCGGTGCCGATCGAGTTGCCGGCGAGGGGGGCCTGCTGCTCCGCCGGGACGTGCCTCAGCACGTACTCCAGCACCTCGTACTCGGCCTCCGCGACGCTGACGCCGGAGGGGATCTCGACCAGCAGCCCGGAGGTCTCGTGCATCGACCGGACGAAGTCGCCCATGTTCTCGAGCGCGGTCGCGTCGGGCCGGATGACGAGGGAGAGCCCCTCGTCGAGCGGGTTCAGCTCGAAGTCGGTGACGACGACGGCGATCTCGACGAGCTCGTCGACGGAGAGGTCGAGCCCCGTCATCTCGCAGTCGATCCAGACAAGACGGTCGGGGGCGCTACTCATGCGGGGCAGTCTATCGGCGGCCGCCGACACCCGGTCCGGCCGCCTCGCTCCTCCTACACTGGACCCTCGTGATCACGCTCGCCTGCTGCCTCCTCATCGTCAACGCCGTGTGGAACGCGATCGTCTGGCCGCCCTTCCTCCGCCGCGTCCGCAAGGACCCGCGGGCGCGCGACGCGGACGGCCGCGCGACGACCTTCCTCCGCGTGCACACGGTGCTCATCGGCGTGTCGCTCGCCCTCGCCGTGGTCTCCCTCGTCGTGGGAGTGCTGGGACTCGTCCGGGGCGCCTAGGCCCCGGCGGGCGCGGCCTCTGTGCTTCGGTATCGTGGTCGGAGTCCGCCCCCGTAGCTCAGCGGATAGAGCAGGAGCCTTCTAATCTCTTGGTCGCAGGTTCGATTCCTGCCGGGGGCACCATCGGATCGGGAGCGCGCCGGTCGCCGTCCCTAGTCTTGTCCCGGTGGCGTGCGGATCAGCGTCGACGCCTCGCGCCCGTCCTTCGACCGCGTCGCGGCCTCTCCTCGGGCGGCGCTGCGCTCCTCCGAGGAGTGACGCCCGGCACCCACGGGGTCTTCCTCCGCTCCGGTGACCCTCGGACGAGGACTCGCGGTCGCTCCACCAGTAACACACCGGCAAATCGGAGGCAACACCGGCGTGTTTCCCACCCGAAGTCGTTTGAGTGTCATTCAGGCACCTAGTCTTGGGGTGTCCGGAATTACAACGACGTAACGAACGGAGGTACGACCATGCTGCTCCTCGCCATCCTCGGTGGAATCGCCGTCGCGTGGACGATCGTCGCGGCGCCCCTCGCCGTACTGGTCGGCCGAGTCGCCCGTGCACGTGATGCACACATTTAGTCAGTACACGCACCGCCCGCACCACGGAGAAGGCCCCGATCGCACTCGCGATCGGGGCCTTCTTCTCGTGGTCGGGAGCACTCAGACCGAGCTGCGCTCCTGGCCTCGGTCGTCGTCCGAGTCGGACCGCTCGAACCGGGCCTCGTCCGCCCGGACGACCGCCTCGTCGTCGGCCGGCACGTCGTCGCGGTCTCCGTCGGCCGGCACGTCGGCGCGGTCTCCGTCGGCCGGAGCCGACGGCGTCGCGTCGTGCTCCGCGTCCGGCTGCGGCTCGGCGGCAGGAGCCGAGCGCTGCGGGTCGACGGGCGGCAGCTCCTCCACGGGACGCTCGCGCGACGGCACCTCCAGGCGGTCGACGTCGGCGAGCAGGCGGCGGGTCTCCTCCTGCGAGGCGTCCCCGGCCGACGCGGGGAGGACGATCGTGGGCGTCTGCGGGGCTGCAGAGCCGGAGGCGGAGCCCGCGCCGACGACGACCGGTGGGACGGCGGTCGGTGCGGCGGCCGGGGGAGCGGTGCGCTGGGGAGCGGCCTCGGCGGTGCTCGCGGCCCGATCGGACGACGGAGCGGACTCGGCGGAGCGGTCTCGACCCGTCTCCGAGAAGCGCCAGCGCTCGAGGTCGGCGAGGAAGGCCTTCCGGGCGCGCCCGGGCTTGTCCCGCCACTGCACGAGGCGGTCGCGGAACTCGCCCACGCTCGCCTGCGTCTGGTAGCCGCCGGTGCTCGACGTGTGCTTCAGCTCGGCGAGCTCGTGAGCGGCCCAGTTGGCCGCGACGCCGGAGCCCTTGACGGGCAGGAGGCGGAGGTGCGTCTCGGCCTGCGCGGACGCGCGGTCGCTGAGGACGCGCTCCGGGCTGCTGAGGACGTTCCAGGCCGAGGCGTCGACCGCGGCGTCGACGAGCGTCGCGATGACCGCGTTCTTCCGCTCGTGATCCTGCTGACGGATGAGGCGCGCGATGGACGCTCGGAAGACGGAGGCGATCACGATCGCTCCGACCACCACGGCCAGCAGGACCACAGCGGCCGTGAAGACCGCCTGGTGCCCGTCGCTCGTGCGGATCCAGGACATGAACTCGTTCCACCACTGCATGGGGCGAACGCTATCCGGGGCGGTCGCCGCGGCCCGGTCGGCACGCCGCCGACCGGGCGGATCGGCGCGTCAGGCGACGCGGAAGACCTCGATCGCGTCGTCGACGCTCCAGAACTCGCCGAGCTCGGCGCCGGCGGGCATGCCCGCCCGCAGCAGCCTGGCGCGGTACCGCTCGCCGAGCGGATCCTCGACCAGCTCGATGTGACCGACCACGGCGCCCGAGCCGGTGCTCACGCGCCACAGCCGGGCGTTGACCCGGGTGAGCGTCGGCGGGGTGCGGGTGGCGTGCAGCGTGGACAGGGACATCGGTTCCTCCTGCTCGAGTCTCGGAGCACCCACCGGCCGAGTGCTGTCGCAGACTACGGCCGACCACCGACATCCCCGCCGGGGCGTCAGCGCAAGGTCGTGCCGTGCACCGCGAACTCCTCGATCGCGTCGATCTCCTCCTGCGAGAGGGGGCCGGCGTCCAGCGCGGCGACGTTCTGCTCGAGCTGCGCGACGCTCGACGCGCCGATGATGGCGCTCGTGACGGTGGGCACCCGGAGCACCCAGCTCAGGGCGAGCTGGGCCAGCGACTGGCCGCGCTGCTGCGCGATCGCGTTCAGGCCGCGGGCCCGTTCCAGGTACGCCTCGTCGATCCGGTCGGAGGAGAGGAAGCGCGACGTCGCCGCACGGGACCCCTCCGGCACGGTGCCGTCGAGGTAGCGGTCCGTCAGGAGCCCCTGCGCCAGCGGCGAGAAGACGATGCAGCCGGTGCCGAGCTCGTCGAGCACGGGGAAGAGGCCGTCTTCGGGTCCGCGGTCGAAGAGCGAGTAGCGGGGCTGGTGCAGGAGGAGCGGCACTCCGCTGCCCGCCAGTGCCGCCTGCGCGGCCCGGGTCTGCTCGGGCGAGTAGTTCGAGATGCCGGCGTAGAGCGCCTTGCCCGACTCCACCGCCGAGACGAGAGCGCCCATGGTCTCCTCGATCGGAGTCTCCGGGTCCGGCCGGTGCGAGTAGAAGACGTCCACGTAGTCGACGCCGATCCGCTGCAGGCTCTGGTCGAGCGAGGAGAGCAGGTACTTGCGCGAGCCGCCGTCCCCGTACGGGCCGGGCCACATGTCGTATCCGGCCTTGGACGAGATGACGATCTCGTCGCGGTACGGGCGGAGGTCCTCCGCGAGGATGCGGCCGAAGGCCGTCTCGGCGGCGCCGTAGGGCGGTCCGTAGTTGTTCGCGAGGTCGAAGTGGGTGACGCCCAGGTCGAACGCGCGGCGGAGGATCGCGCGCTGCGTGTCGAGGGAGCGGTCGGATCCGAAGTTGTGCCAGAGGCCCAGCGACAGGGCGGGCAGCAGCAGGCCGCTCCGTCCGGTGCGTCGGTAGTCCATGCGGTCGTAGCGGGCGGGGGCGGCGTCGTAGCTCACGCCGCGACTTTATTGCAGGGGGCGGATCCGCGGAATGCAGGGGGCGGTGAGCGTGTTGGACCGACTGACGCCTCCGGCACCCCGGACGCGTCGACGCGACAGGAAGTGAGTCACACGCAATGCGCACATTCGTACTCGCCGGAGGATGCTTCTGGTGTCTGGACGCCGTCTACCGCGTCCTCGACGGCGTGACCGACGTCGTCTCCGGCTACACCGGCGGCCGCACGACCGAGCCCGACTACGAGGACGTCTGCTCCGGGCGCACCGGCCACGCCGAGGCCGTCGCCGTCACCTTCGACCCCGAGGTCATCCCCGAGCAGGTCGTCCTCGACGTCTTCTTCACCCTGCACGACCCGCGACAGCTGAACCGCCAGGGCAACGACGTCGGCACGCAGTACCGCTCGGCGATGTTCTACTCCTCCGACGAGGAGAAGGAGCTGTTCGAGACCGCGCGCGACCGTGCGTCCGAGTGGTGGGACGGCCCGATCGTCACCGAGATCTCGCCGCTGGGCGTCTACTACCCCGCCGAGGACTACCACCAGGACTTCTTCGCGAAGAACCCGGGCCAGGGCTACTGCATGGCGGTCGCACTGCCCAAGGTGAACAAGATCCGCAAGTCCTACTCGAGGTACATCACCGCGTCGTAACGCTCCTCCACAAGGGACGATCCGCTCGTCCTCTCCCCAGAAGGGCCCGCCTCCACCTCGGAGGCGGGCCCTTCGTCGCGACACTGGCCCTGCGGCGCCCGAGCGGTACCAGCCCCCTCCGCCCGGGCGCCGTGCCCGTCGCAGCCGTGGCGGGGCAGGAGTAGAGAGGACACGACCATGACCGACACCCTGACCGTCATCGGGACCATCGGCACCGAGCCCCGGAGCATCGACACCTCCAGCGGCACCGCGATGACCAGCTTCCGGCTCGCCTCGACGCAGCGGCGCTACGACCGCTCGGAGCAGCGCTGGGTCGACGTCTCGACCAACTGGTACACCGTCACCGCGTTCAACGGCCTGGCCGGCAACGCGCTGTCCTCCCTGTCGCGCGGCGACCGGATCCTCGTCACCGGGCGGCTCGGGGTGAGGGCCTGGGAGGCGGGAGGCAAGGCCGGTACCGATGTGGTCCTCACGGCCGAGGGCATCGGGCACGACCTCGCCTGGGGGACCAGCAGCTTCACGAAGACCGTCGGGCGCGCCTCTGCTCCCGCCCCTGCCGCCGAGCCCGCGTGGAGCGAGGAGGCGCCGCGCGAGGGCGCCGCGGCGGGGGACTGGGGCGCGGCGGGCCATGCCCGCGGTGATGCCGCACCCGAGCCGCCGGTGGCGGCGGGCGTCGGCGGAGGCGCTCCCGGTCTCTCGGTAGGATCCGGGGAGACCCCGTTCTGATCCGGGGGACCGGAGCGAGAGCCGTCCCGGTCGGGAGGAGCCGGGCGTGACACGGAACCGAGCGGCCCGCATCGCGCTCGTGCTCGGCGGTCTCGCCGTCTGCCTCTCCGGTTGCACGTCGCCGTCGGCGCCGGACCCCGTGGTGTCCTCCTCCGCGGCCGAGGCGCCGGCACCGGCGGAGTCCGCCGCACCCGTCGCCTTCGTGCCGGGCGGGACGACGGAGCAGAACCTCCCCGTGTTCGAGCAGACCCTTCGCGCGGCGGCCGAGCCCGATCCGGAGGTGAGCGGCTCCAGCGTGGTCGACGCGCTCGTCGCGGCGGGGTTCTCCCGCGAGTCGATGCAGCTGACAGCGGACGAGACCTCGGTCGGACTCGACGCGGACTCGGTGCAGGTCTCCGTCAAGCTCGGGGAGTCGTGCCTCATCGGCCAGTACGGCCCGAAGAGCGGCGGGGTGCGGGCGGTGATCGCGGCACCGATCGCGACCGGCGCCTGCCTGGTCGGCCGGACCGTACCGATCCAGCGCTGACGCGCTCGCCTCGACCGGGGTCCGCTCTGCCATGCGCCCCGGTCGGGGTCGGAAGGGACGAAAGGATCCTCGACAAGGCCCCTCGCCCGTCGAGTCCGAGAGCGCCCGGTGTTCGCCCGACGCTCCTGCAGGACCACTCCGACCGGTGCGGATCCGAGCGTGAGCACAGCCTCGTGCGAGCGGACCGGTCGACGATCCCGGTGGTCGGCGGCGCCCTCCCCTCCCCGGGATGCCGCTCCGCACGGTTAGGCTGCCCTGACCGACACGTGGGCCCCAGCGCGGGCACCGCGACGGACGTGCCGACAGGAGTGCTCGGCACGAGGACCACGACGAGGGGGAACTCGCCATGACCACATCCCGACCGCAGACGACGACGCGAGCGAGGTGGAGGCGCGCCGCCATCGCGGTCGCGAGCACGGCAGCCGTCGTTCTCGGAGTGACGACAGGAGCCGGAGCGGCTGCCGCCGAGCAGGAGCGTCTGTCCGCGCAGGTCAGTCCCTATAACTGGTCGACGACGGAGACCTTCTCGGCCGCCCAGACCGCTGCCGTCGCGGGCGACGTCACCGGGCTCGACGTCACGCTCTCCGACTCCGCTCGGCCGACGGGACCGTACCCGGCGTTCACGACCTACAACTGGGCCATCGGAGACTACGACCTCGCCGGGTCGGCGACCCTCGCGTCCGGAAGTCGCAGCTTCCGCATCGACCTGAAGCAGCCCCTCGCCTCGTTCGGCAGTGGAACCGTCGCTCTGCAGATCACTGCGCAGAAGCAGCCGATCAAGAACCCCGAGGAGCCGATCGGCCAGCCGGTCGACAGCGGCTACGAGCTGACCACGTCGGCCACCCTCTCCGTCGCCGAAGCCTCCGGCAGCGGCGGCGTCGGCGGGGTCGACCTCAGCGGGACCGCGCAGACGCTGCAGCGGAGCGCCGCGTACTTCGCGTACAAGAAGGACGTCGACGTCGTGGAGGTCAAGGGCGGCGACACCGTCGTCCTCGAGTCCAACCGGGACGGCTTCTACGACCTCCAGGGGCTCGCCGCCTACGTCGGTCCCAGCAGGACCGAGCGGATCCCCGCCCAGGTGGTCGCGGACAACGATCAGTCCAAGGTCACCGTGACGATCCCGTCCAGCGCCTACGACGCCTACAAGGACCGCGTGAGCAGCCTGCTCCAGGTCACCGGCATCAGCAACGGCAGGGTGGAGCAGCCCCGCGGAGCGACCATCACGTCGGACGCCGCGGTCCGTGTGACGGGAAGCGGAGCCACCACCCCGCCGGTCACGCCGTCCCCGACGGCCACCGCGACCACCGCGCCGGTCACGCCGACCCCGACCACTCCTCCGGTCACGCCCACGCCGACCGCAACGCCGACGGCCCCGCCCGCCGGCTCGCCGGTCGTCTCGCGCATCTCGGGCACCGACCGTCAGGGCACCGCGGTCGAGGTGTCCAAGCGCACCTTCCCGGCGAACGTCCCCGTCGTCTACGTCGCCACCGGGCAGAACTTCCCGGACGCGCTCAGCGCCGGACCCGCCGCGGCCAAGGCGGGCGGGCCGCTGCTCCTGGTCGACCGCGACTCGATGAGCCAGGTCGTCCGCACCGAGCTGACGCGCCTCAAGCCCGCGAAGATCGTCGTCGTCGGCTCCGAGCTCAGCGTCGGCAGCCAGGTCTACAACGACCTGGCCGGGTACGCGACGAACAGGAACATCACGCGCCTCGGCGGAGTCGACCGCTACGACACCTCGAAGCTGATCCTTCAGGACGCCTTCAGGGGCGGCTCCTCGAGGGCCTGGCTGGCGACGGGCGAGAAGTTCCCCGACGCTCTGAGCGCCAGCGCCGCGGCCGGCGCGAAGGACGCTCCGGTGGTGCTGACCAACGGAACCGGCTCCACGGTGGACCCCCTCACCCAGCAGATCATCAGCGGCCTCAAGGTCAGTAGCTTGACGATCGCGGGCTCCTCGCTCTCGGTCAGCGCCGGCATCGAGCGCTCGATCACGGGCCCGATGATCACCCGCATCGGCGGGACCGACCGGTACGACACCTCGGAGAAGCTGAACAAGGCGGCCTTCACCTCGGCGAAGACCGTCTACCTCGCGACCGGTGAGAAGTTCCCCGACGCCCTGGCCGGAGCCACGGCGGCGGGCTACACCGGGAGCCCGCTCTTCGCGGTCCAGCCCACCTGCGTGCCCCGGGCGGTCCTCGCCGACATCACCGCGTCCAAGGCGACGCAGGTGATCCTGCTCGGCAGCACGGACACGCTGTCCGAGGCGGTGGAGCGCCTGACGCCCTGCAGCTGATCCGCACCGTCGTCCGCTGACGCGATCCGCCCTCCCCACCGGCCCGGCCGGAGCGGAGGGCGGTCCGCGTTCAGGCGCTCCCTCCGACGCGGACCGGCGAGTTCCCGTTATCCTCGACTGGTGCGGACGGTCCCGCGGCCTGCGCTCCGCGTCGGCCGGGGCCCGGCGTCCCGCCCCGGTCCGAGCCTCCGTCAGCGCCTCCGCGCGGAGCAGGGGACCGGCGGGCGACCCGACTCCGCGCAGACCGACGGACTTGAGGACTGGGCATGGCTGAATACATCTACTCGATGGTGCGCGCGCGGAAGGCGGTCGGCGACAAGCTGATCCTGGACGACGTCACCATGTCGTTCCTGCCGGGAGCGAAGATCGGCGTGGTCGGGCCCAACGGCGCCGGCAAGTCGACGATCCTGAAGATCATGGCGGGGCTGGACACGCCGAGCAACGGCGAGGCGCGGCTCAGCCCGGGCTACACCGTCGGCATCCTGATGCAGGAGCCCGAGCTCGACGAGACCAAGACGGTACTCGAGAACGTCCAGGAGGGCGTGGGCGAGATCAAGGGCAAGATCGACCGCTTCAACGAGATCTCCCTCGCGATGGCCGACCCGGACGCCGACTTCGACAGTCTCCTCGCCGAGATGGGGACCCTGCAGGAGGCGATCGACGCCGCCGACGCCTGGGACCTGGACTCGCAGCTGGAGCAGGCGATGGACGCGCTGCGCACCCCGCCGGGGGACTCCCTCGTCACCAACCTCTCGGGTGGCGAGAAGCGCCGCGTGGCGCTCACCAAGCTCCTCCTGCAGAAGCCCGACCTGCTGCTGCTCGACGAGCCCACCAACCACCTCGACGCCGAGAGCGTGCTCTGGCTCGAGCAGTTCCTCTCGAAGTACCCCGGCGCCGTGCTCGCCGTCACCCACGACCGGTACTTCCTCGACAACGTCGCGGAGTGGATCGCCGAGGTCGACCGCGGCCACCTCTACCCCTACGAGGGCAACTACTCGACGTACCTCGAGAAGAAGAGCGCCCGCCTGGAGGTCCAGGGCAAGAAGGACGCCAAGCTCGCCAAGCGGCTCACCACCGAGCTCGACTGGGTGCGCAGCAACGCCAAGGGCCGTCAGGCCAAGTCGAAGGCGCGCCTGGCGCGCTACGAGGAGATGGCGGCCGAGGCCGAGAAGACGCGCGTGCTCGACTTCGAGGAGATCGTCATCCCGGTGGGCCCCCGTCTGGGCTCCCAGGTCATCGACGCGAAGAAGCTGCACAAGCAGTTCGGCGAGCGCGTCCTCATCGACGACCTCAGCTTCACGCTGCCCCGCAACGGCATCGTCGGCGTCATCGGCCCGAACGGCGTCGGCAAGACAACGCTCTTCAAGACGATCGTGGGCTTCGAGCCGCTCGACTCGGGCGACCTGAAGATCGGCGAGACGGTCGACATCTCCTACGTCGACCAGAGCCGCGGCGGCATCGACCCGCAGAAGAACCTGTGGGAGGTCGTCTCCGACGGGCACGACTACATCACCGTCGGGAAGACCGAGATCCCCTCCCGCGCCTACGTCTCGCAGTTCGGCTTCAAGGGCCCGGACCAGCAGAAGAAGGCCGGCGTCCTCTCCGGTGGCGAGCGGAACCGCCTCAATCTCGCGCTGACGCTCAAGCAGGGCGGCAACCTGCTCCTGCTCGACGAGCCCACCAACGACCTGGACGTCGAGACCCTGGGCAGCCTCGAGAACGCGCTCCTCGAGTTCCCGGGCTGCGCCGTGGTGATCACGCACGACCGGTGGTTCCTCGACCGGATCGCGACCCACATCCTCGCCTACGAGGGCACCGAGGAGGATCCGGCCAACTGGTACTGGTTCGAGGGCAACTTCGAGGCGTACGAGGAGAACAAGATCGAGCGCCTCGGCCCGGACGCGGCGAAGCCGCACCGCTCCGCATACCGCAAGCTCACCCGCGACTGATGCGCCTGCACGTCGCCATCCCGCTGCGCTGGTCGGACTTCGACGCCTACGCGCACGTGAACAACGCCGAGATGCTGCGCCTGCTCGAGGAGGCGCGCATCCAGGCGTTCTGGAAGCCGGACTCGCCGCAGCCCGGCGGGATGGCGACGGCGGTGCTCGACGCACGGCCGGGCGCCGAGTCGATCAGCCTCATCGCCCGGCAGGAGATCGAGTACCTCGCGCCGATCCCGTACATGCGCGCGCCGATCGACGTGGAGCTGTGGATCGGGCGGATCGGCGGGGCGAGCCTCGAGGTCTGCTACGAGCTCTACTCGCCCGCCGGCGTCGTCCCGCGGGTGCTCTTCACGAAGGCGGCCACCACTCTGGTGCTGGTCACGGCCGCGACGGGCAGGCCCCAGCGCATCCCGGAGGAGCTCCGCGAGGCGTGGGGCCCCTACGTCGAGGAGCCCATCACCTTCTCGAAGCGGGGCTGAGCTCAGCCCAGGGGGACGCGGACCATGCCCTCCTGGGCGACGCTCGCCACGAGCGCGCCCTCCTGCGTGTAGATGCGCCCGAGCGAGAGGCCGCGTCCGCCGGACGCGCTCGGCGCCTCCTGCACGTAGAGGAGCCACTGGTCCACGCGCGCGGGGCGGTGCCACCACATCGCGTGGTCGAGGCTCGCGATCCGCAGGCCGGGCGTCGTCCAGGCCGCACCGTGCCGGCGGAGCGTGGATTCGAGGATCGTGTAGTCGCTCGCGTAGGCGAGGGCGGCGCGGTGCAGCATCGGATCGTCCGGCAGCGGTCCGAGCGAGCGCATCCATACACTCTGGTGCGCGACCCGCTCGGGGTCGGCCCGGAGGTACACCGGCTGCTCGACGTGCCGCACGTCGAAGGGGCGCTGCGTGGCCCAGAAGCTGCCGACCGGGTGGTCGACCCCCGCGAGGATCTCAGCGGTGCTCGGCAGCGACTCCGGGTCGGGGATCCCCTCCGGCATCGGCGCCTGGTGGTCGAGGCCCTCGTCCTCGGTCTGGAACGAGGCGATCATCGAGAGGATGGGGCGTCCGTTCTGGTAGGCCTGCGTCCGACGGGTGCAGAAGGAGCGGCCGTCGTGGATCCGGTCGACCGAGAACGTGATCGGCAGGGAGACGTCCCCGGGGCGGAGGAAGTACCCGTGCATCGAGTGCACGGAGCGCCCCTCGACGGTGCGACCGGCCGCGATGAGCGACTGCGCGAGGACCTGGCCGCCGAAGACCCGCCCCTCGGGCATCCACTGCGAGGGACCCGTCGAGATGTCCTCGCTGGTGCGGGCGCCGGTGTCCGTCAGGTCGAGCGCGGTGAGGAACGAGGACAGGGGATCGGGCACGGTACCTCCGGGGTGTCGGGCGGTCGGGCGAGCGGCCTCGGGTAAGTTTATCGACGCGATGAGTTCGTCCTTCTCCCTGGCGGATCCGCCCAGCCTGTCGGATCTGCGCGTCTTCCTCGGCCGTTCGGCCCGGGTCGAGGACGGTGCGGTCCGGCTCCTCGCCGACGACCACGTGCTGGCCGCCTACACGCCGATCCTCCAGCCCCGCGGTCTGCTCGACCGCTCCGCGACCGTGCTGGGCCTGCGCGTCTTCGCGCTCGACGAGCCCGCCGGCTTCGACCGGGTCGTGCCGATCCGTGCGCTGTCGGACCGCCTCGCCCGCCTGCAGTGGGAGCCGGGCGGAGCGGACGGCAAGCCGGTCGTCCTGCCCGACGGCGACGACGCGACGGCGGGGCCCTGGGCGGGCGTCTCCCCGCCCCGCGGCGGCTGGACCCGGCGCGAGCCCGTGGACCCGGGCTTCCTGGAGCGCGTCGCGCGCGAGGGGATCGACGAGATCGCGGCGGCCGTCGGCTCCGAGACGGGCGAGCAGATCGTCGTCCGCGTGCGGTCGAGCGTCTGGGGCCGCCCGCTCGACGGCCTCGAGGACGTCCCGGCGGGAGCGGCGTTCGCCCTCTTCGCGCTCGGGTTCCTCGGTGCCGACGACCCGGTGGCCCTGCTCGAGAGCGGCGCCTGGCGCCGCCTCACCTCACGGCGCGGACACGTGCTGGTCCGCACCCCGGGCTGAGCGGCTACTCCTCGAAGGTGTTCACCATCGCGTGGGCGGCGCGCTCCAGGTAGTCCCAGAGCAGGGCGTCGTCGGCCGGAGCGAGCTCGAGATCGTCGACGGCCGTCCGCATGTGCTGGAGCCAGTGGTCGCGGGCCTCGGGGTTGATCCGGAACGGCTGGTGCCGCATCCGCAGGCGCGGGTGGCCGCGCTCCTCGCTGTAGGTGCCCGGGCCGCCCCAGTACTGCTCGAGGAAGCCGGTCAGCCGCTGGATCGCGCCCTCGAGGTCGTGCTCGGGGTACATCGGCCAGAGGACCTCGTCCTCGCGGACGCCCTCGTAGAAGCGGCGGACCAGGCGCTCGAACGTCGGCCGGCCGCCGATGTGCTCCCAGAAGCTGCGCAGCGGAGGCGTGCCGCCGATCTGCAGGCCGCTCACGAGCGCGCTCCCGTCGGGCCGGAGGTGCCGCCGCCGTCCTGGGGCGGCGTCCCGCTCCCGCGCCGCAGCGCGCGGGGGAGCCGCACGGGCTTGCCGTGCTCGGTGCTGATCGTGGGGGAGGGCGTGGTCCGCGGCGGCTTGGCGCCTCCGACGCTCGTCGCCCCCTCGAAGCCCTCGAGGACGACGGTGGCCAGCGAGGGGAGCTTCACGTCGAGCGCGTCGAGCGACTTCTTCAGGCGCAGGCGCAGCTCGCGGGCCACGTCGTCCTTGGCGGTTGCGCGGGTCTTGACCACGACCCGGATGACCAGGGCGTCGTCGGCGATGGACTCCAGGCCCCAGAGCTCGGGCTTGTCGATGATCCGGGCCCGCCAGCGACTGCTCGCCGCCAGCTCGTTCGCTGTCGCGAGGACCGTGGACTGCACCTGCTCGAGGTCCGTCTCGTAGGGCACGGCCAGGTCGACGATGACGCGCGACCAGCCCTGCGACATGTTCCCGACCCGGACGATCTCGCCGTTGCGGACGAACCAGAGGGTGCCGTTGACGTCGCGGATCTGCGTCACCCGGACGCCGACCGACTCGACCACGCCCGTCGCCTGCCCGGTGTCGACGACGTCGCCGACCCCGAGCTGGTCCTCTGCGACCATGAACAGCCCGTTCAGGACGTCCTTGACGATGTTCTGCGCGCCGAAGCCGAGGCCCGCGCCGAGGGCGGCCGTCAGCAGGGCGAAGGAGCCGATGAGGTCCTTGTCGATCGTCGTCACGATCATGACCAGGGCGATGACGACGATCAGGATCGAGCTCAGGTTGTTGAGGATCGACCCGAGCGTGCGCGTGCGCTGCACCACCCGCACGGCCGCGAGCGGCGACGCGGCGATCGACTGGGTGTCCTCGACGCGCTGGCGGCGCTTCACTCCCGACACGATCTGATCGACGACGCGGCCGATCACGAAGTGGGCGATGACGCGTACCAGCAGCGCGCCCAGCACGATCCCGAGGATCGCGACCACCTTCCAGAAGGGCTCGGATTCGAAGAAGGAGACGGTGGCGGCGACAGGGTCCGGGGTGGAGGTCTGAAGAAGCAGCATGACCGCTCCAGGCTACGGGACGCCTCCCTCCGAGACGGGTGCACGAGCCCCGAGCGCGTATAGATTCGAGGCGGGTCCGCTCGGACCCGGACACCGCCCTGGGAAGGACGCCCGATGCTCCACTCCACCCGGACTCCCGCCGAGAAGCGCCGCCTCTTCCGCGAGCGCCTCGCCTCGGGCGAGCTGCTGCAGCTGCCCGGCGCGTTCACTCCGCTCTCCGCGCGCCTCATCGAGGCGAAGGGCTTCGACGGGATCTACGTCTCGGGCGCCGTGCTCTCGGCCGAGCTGGGGCTGCCGGACATCGGGCTCACCACGCTCAGCGAGGTGGCCGGCCGCTCGCAGCAGATCGCGCGCCTGACCGACCTGCCCGTCCTCGTCGACGCGGACACCGGCTTCGGCGAGCCGCTGAACGTCGCTCGCACGGTGCAGATGCTCGAGGACGCCGGAGTCGCGGGGCTGCACATCGAGGACCAGGTGAACCCCAAGCGCTGCGGGCACCTCGACGGCAAGGCGGTCGTCGACGAGGCGACCTCGGTGCGCAGGATCGCGGCCGCCGTCGACGCGCGCCGCGACTCCGACCTGGTGATCATGGCCCGCACCGACATCCGCGCCCTCGACGGCCTGCCGGCCGCGATCGACCGCGCCAAGCGCCTCGTCGACGCCGGAGCCGACGCAGTGTTCCCTGAGGCGATGCGCGACCTGTCCGAGTTCGAGGCCGTGCGCGCCGCGATCGACGTGCCGATCCTCGCCAACATGACCGAGTTCGGCAAGAGCGAGCTGTTCACCGCGCAGCAGCTCGCCGACGTCGGCGTGAACGTCGTGATCCATCCGGTCTCGCTGCTCCGGATCGCGATGGGCGCCGCGATGCGGGCACTCGACGCCCTCAAGGCGGAGGGCTCGCTCCGCTCGGAGGTCCCGGGCATGCAGACGCGCGCCGAGCTCTACGAGCTCCTCGACTACGCCTCGTACAGCCGCTTCGACGAGGGCGTCTTCGACTTCTCGCTCGCCGACCACTACGGCGCCTGAGCGCGCCGACCCGCACGAACCGGCGGCGCTCCCCGGCGCCGCCGCCCGCCTCTCGCGAAGGAGCGAAGGATGAGCACGACCGATCAGGACATCCGCAAGGGACTCGTGGGGGTCGTCGTCGACACGACGGCCGTCTCGAAGGTCGACCCGGCGTCGAACTCGCTGCTCTACCGCGGCTACCCCGTGCAGGAGCTCGCGGCGGGGACCTCGTTCGAGGACGTGGCCTGGCTGCTCTGGCACGGCGAGCTCCCCACTGCGGAGGAGACGGCCGGGCTGGCCGCCGTGGAGCGGGCCCACCGCGCCCTGGCCCCCGAGGTGCGCACCGTGATCGACCTGCTGCCTCTGTCGGCGCACCCGATGGACGTGGTGCGGACGGCGGTGAGCGTCCTGGGCGCGCTCGAGGAGGATCCGGACGCCGACGCTCCCGAGGCCGTGCTGGAGCGCTCCGTGCGGCTCTGGGCGGCACTGCCGGCGATCGTCGCCTACGCCCAGCGCCGCCTGCGCGGCCTCGAGCCGATCGAGCCGCGCGACGACCTCGACTACTCCGAGAACTTCCTCTGGACGACCTTCGGCGAGGTGCCGGAGCCGGTCGTCGTCGACGCGTTCCGCGTCTCGCTGGTGCTCTACGCCGAGCACTCCTTCAACGCCTCAACCTTCACGGCCCGCGTCGTGACGTCGACGCTGTCGGACGTCCACTCCGCCGTGACCGCCGCTGTCGGAGCGCTCAAGGGACCGCTCCACGGCGGGGCGAACGAGGCCGTGCTGCACGTGCTCGACGAGGTCGGCACCGGACCGGAGGCGGACCGGCGGTCCCGCGAGTGGCTCGCCGAGGCTCTCGGACAGCGCCGGAAGGTCATGGGGTTCGGCCACCGGGTCTACAAGTCGGGCGACTCGCGGGTGCCGACCATGGACGCCGCTCTCCGGCGGCTCGCCGAGCACGAGGGGGCCGGCGAGATGATGGAGCTGTACGACGCCCTGGCCGCGGCGATGGCCGAGCGGACGGGGATCCTGCCGAACCTCGACTACCCGTCCGGCCCCGCCTACCGGCTGATGGGCTTCGACACCGGGATCTTCACTCCGCTGTTCGTCGCCGCGCGGGTGGTGGGCTGGACGGCCCACGTGATCGAGCAGCGGGGCTCGAACGCACTCATCCGGCCGCTGTCCGCCTATGACGGGCCGGAGCGCCGCTCGGTCCCGCAGCGCTAGGCGCCGGGAGCGGGGAGAGCCGCCCGGTCCCGCAGCGCCGAGCGCCGGGGGACCGGGCGGCTCGCTGTCAGGCCCGGGTGTCGCGCTCCTGGGCGCGGAGCGCACGCTCCACGCCGGCCAGGTTCTCGATCACGAGTCGGCGCAGCGCCGGGACCTCCGGGTTCGCGTCGAGCCAGGCGCGGGTGGCGTCGACGATCTCCTGCGAGGGCGTGGCGGCCGGGTAGAAGCCGACGACCAGGTACTCGGCGATCTTGTAGCTCTTCGACTCCCAGAGGGTGCGGAGGGCGTCGAAGTAGACCGGGACCATCGCGTCGAGCAGGCGCGGGTCGGCGGCGCGCTGGAAGCCCAGGCCCGTCGAGCGGACGATCGTGTTCGGTGCCGAGTCGTCGGCCGTGACGGAGTCCCACGCCGCGCGCTTCGCCTCCGCGGTCGGCAGTGCGGCACGGGCGTGCGCGGCCGACTGCTGGCCGGTCGCCGTGTTGTCCGAGGCGAGCGCCGCGTCGATGTCGTCCGCACCGGCCCGCCCGCCGGCGACGAGAGCGATCAGCAGCTCCCATCCGAGGTCGGTGTCGATGTCGAGGCCGCCGAGGGCGGTGGAGCCGTCGAGCAGCGCCTGCACGGCCTCGAGGTGCGCCGGGGTGGACGCGATCGCGGCGAAGAACTTCACGAACTGGAACTGCGCGTCGCTGCCCGGCTCGGCGCTCTGCGCGAGCGTCCACAGCTGATCGCCCGCCTCCTCGACGACCTCGGCCCGGTACTCCGGAGCGACGTACTGGGTGGCGGTGGCGACGAGCTGGTTGAGCACCGTCCGCAGGGTCGTGGACTCGGTCTCGGTCGCGACGTTGCCCAGGACGAGGCGGACGAAGTCGCGCGGCGCCGACTCGGCGTCGCGGGTCGAGTCCCAGACCGAGCCCCAGACCAGCGAGCGGGCCAGGGGGCTGTCGATGCTCGCGAGGTGCTCGACGGCCACGGCGAGCGAGGCGTCGTCGAGGCGGACCTTCGCGTAGGCGAGGTCGTCGTCGTTGAGCAGCACGAGCGCCGGACGGGTGCGGCCGATCAGCTCGGGCACCTCGGTGCGCTCCCCGTCGACGTCCAGCTCGAGGCGCTCGACGCGGACGAGGCGCTCGCCCTTGAAGTCGTACAGGCCGATCGCCAGGCGGTGCGGGCGGATCGTCGGGTACTCCTCGACCGCGGTCTGCAGGATCGCGAAGGACGCGATCGCTCCGCTCTCGTCGACCGCGATCTCGGGGCGGAGCGTGTTCACGCCGGCCGTCTCGAGCCACTGCGCCGACCACTCGGTGAGGTCGCGCCCGCTGGTGGCCTCCAGCTCGACCAGCAGGTCGCGCAGCTCCGTGTTCGAGAAGGCGTGCTTCACGAAGTACTCGTGGACGCCGGCGAGGAACTCCCTCTCGCCGACCCACGCGACGAGCTGCTTGAGCACCGAGGCGCCCTTGGCGTAGGTGATGCCGTCGAAGTTGACCTGGACGTCCTCGAGGTCGTTGATGGTCGCGACGATCGGGTGCGTCGAGGGCAGCTGGTCCTGGCGGTAGGCCCAGCTCTTCTCCATCGCGGCGAAGGTGGTCCACGCCTCGGTCCACTCCGTCGCCTCCGCGGTGGCGAGGGTGGAGGCGTACTCGGCGAACGACTCGTTGAGCCAGAGGTCGTTCCACCACTTCATCGTGACCAGATCGCCGAACCACATGTGGGCGAGCTCGTGGAGGATCGTGACGACCCGGCGCTCCTTGATCGCGTCCGTCACCTTGGAGCGGAACACGTAGGTCTCGGTGAAGGTCACCGCTCCCGCGTTCTCCATCGCGCCGGCGTTGAACTCGGGGACGAACAGCTGGTCGTACTTCGCGAACGGGTACGGGACGCCGAACTTCTCCTCGTAGAAGGCGAAGCCCTGCTTCGTCTTCTCGAACACGTAGTCGGCGTCGAGGAAGGGCGCGAGCGAGGCCCGGGCGAAGACCCCCAGCGGGATGGTGCGGCCGTCGGAGGAGACGAGCGAGTCGGTCTCGACCACGTAGGGTCCGGCGACGAGGGCCGTGATGTAGGAGGAGATGCGCGGGGTGGGCTCGAAGCTCCAGGTCGCGATCCCCTCGCCCGCCGGGACCGGCTCGGGAGTGGGCTGGTTCGACACGACCTGCCACTGCGCGGGCGCGGTGACGGTGAAGCGGAACTCGGCCTTGAGGTCCGGCTGCTCGAACACCGCGAAGACGCGGCGGGAGTCGGGCACCTCGAACTGCGAGTACAGGTACACCTCGCCGTCGACGGGGTCGACGAAGCGGTGCAGGCCCTCGCCCGTGTTGGTGTAGAGCATGTCGGCGACGACGGTGAGCTCGTTGTCCGCGGCCAGGGCGTCGAGGCGGATCCGGACGCCGTCGGCGACGTCGGCGGGGTCGAGCTCCGCGCCGTTGAGGGTGACGGAGTGGACCGTGCCCGTGACGGCGTCGATGAAGCTCGAGGCGCCCTCGGTGGCGGAGAAGCGCACCGTGGTCGTGCTGAGGAAGGTCTCGGCTCCCCGGGTCAGGTCGAGGGCGATGTCGTAGTCGTGGACCTGGATCAGCGAGGCGCGCTCCTGCGCCTCGCTCCGGGTGAGGTTGTCTCCTGGCACGGGGGTGCTCCATCCGTTCGTCTCGGGCGCTGCCGCGGGCGCCGGGGTGCGGGCGCCGCCGATCCACCCTAGAGCTGCCGAGACCCGCCATGGAGCCCCGTGGCGCCGATCCTGCGGAGCCGCCGGGGAGCGCGGACGCGGCCGCGGCGAGCGGCGTAGCGTGTCCCCATGACCTCTGTGGACTTCTGGTTCGACCCCTCCTGCCCGTGGGCCTGGATGACCTCGCGATTCGTGGACGAGGTGACCCCCGCGCGCGACCTCGACGTGCAGTGGCACATCATGAGCCTCGCCGTCCTCAACGAGGACAAGGACGTGGACGACTCGTACCGCGCCTTCCTCCCGCGCGCGCTGCGATACACCCGCCTGGTCGCCGCCGTCGCCGAGCGCGAGGGCCGCGAGCACGTCAAGCCGCTCTACGACGCGCTCGGCACCCGGATCCACCCGGGCGGGCGCACCGACGTCGACGCGGTGATCGCCGAGTCGCTCGCCGAGCTCGGCCTGCCTGCGGAGCTCGCCGCCCACGCCGACTCGGACGAGTACGACGAGCCGATGCGCGCCTCCCACTTCGACGGGATCGAGCGGGTCGGCCAGGACGTCGGCACCCCGGTCATCGCGATCGGCGACGTCGCCTTCTTCGGCCCCGTCATCTCGCCGATCCCGAGGGGCGAGCAGGCGCTGACCCTCTGGGACGGCATCGTCGCCGCCGCCTCCTTCGACGGCTTCTTCGAGCTCAAGCGCTCGCGGACCCGCGACCCGCAGTTCGACTGAGCCGACTCGCGGTACTCTGACTCCCGGCCCGGGCACCGCGGGCCCCAGACGGCTCTTCCGGAGGAGTTCTCTCGTGCGCATCCACATCGCCACGGACCACGCAGGGCTGGACTTCAGCCGTCACCTGATCGAGCACCTCGGCGCCGCCGGTCACGACGTGATCGACCACGGCCCCACGTCCTACGACCCGCTGGACGACTACCCGTCCTTCTGCATCAACGCCGCCGCCGCGGTCGTCCGCGATCAGGAGGCGGGGGTCGAGGCCCTCGGCGTCGTCTTCGGCGGCTCGGGCAACGGCGAGCAGATCGCGGCGAACAAGGTCGCGGGCGTGCGCGCGGCGCTCGTGTGGAACCTGAGCACCGCCGTGCTGGCACGCCAGCACAACGATGCGAACGTCATCTCGATCGGGGCCCGCCAGCACTCCGTCGAGGAGGCCACCGGCTTCATCGACGCGTTCGTCGCCGAGCCCTTCACCTTCGAGGAGCGGCACGTGCGCCGCATCGCGCAGCTCGCCGAGTACGAGGCCACCGGCGACATCGCCGGCCGGGTCGTCGACTCCGCCGCGAAGGAGCGCTGAGTGCCCGAGGGGCACTCCGTCCACCGGATCGCCCTGCAGTTCGAGCGCGACGTCGTCGGGCACCGCGTCGCGACCAGCAGCCCCCAGGGCCGCTTCACCGAGGGAGCCGCGCTCCTCGACGGGCGCGAGGTCCTCGAGTCGACGGCCGTCGGCAAGCACCTGCTGCTGCGCTTCGAGGGCGACCTGACGCTGCACGTCCACCTCGGCCTCTACGGCGCGTGGGACTTCCTCGGGCACGTCTCGCCCCTGTTCCCGGACGGGAAGGCCGGCAGCAGCATCGGCGCTCCCCGGCGCCGCCGCGCCGTGCGCCTCTCCGAGACGGAGCACGAGACCGACTCCGATCTCGACGAGTTCCCGCCGCCGCCCGTGGGCGCGGTGCGCGTGCGCATCATGACGGACGAGACCGTCGCCGACCTGCGCGGCCCCACCGCCTGCGAGGTGATGGACCCCGCCCAGGTGGAGGCCCTCCTCGCCCGCCTCGGTCCGGATCCGGCCGACGACGACTCCGACGAGGCGCGCGACCGCTTCGTGAACCGGCTCCGCAGGACGGCGACGCCGGTCGGGCTGGTGCTGATGGACCAGTCCGTGGTCAGCGGCATCGGCAACATCTACCGCGCGGAGCTGCTCTACCGCGCCGGCCTCGACCCGCACACTCCCGGCAAGCAGGTGCCGCTGGAGCTCGCACAGGAGCTGTGGCGGGACTGGGCGGACCTGCTCGAGGACGGCATCCGGACCGGGATGATGATCACGCGCCGCGGCCTGACGAAGACCGAGCGCTCGAAAGCCGTCCGCAGCCGCGCCGAGCGCAACTACGTCTACAAGCGCGAGGGTCTGCCCTGCCGCGTCTGCGGCACGAACGTGCTGCTCGAGGAGATCGGCGCGCGCAAGCTCTACTGGTGCCCGGTGTGCCAGTCGTGAGCGCCGGTGGAGAGACGCCGGCCCGGTCCCGCGCCCGCCGAGCCGTCCGCCCCGCGCTCCGCGAGGCCGCCCGATGACCGGCGGTCTCCTGCTCCGGGGCGCCCGCCTCCTCGGCTCGTCCCGACCCGGTGCCGTGCTCCTGCGCGACGGCCGCGTGGAAGCGGTCGGACCGGACGCCGCCGCCGCCCCGGGCGACGAGGTGCGCGACCTCGACGGGCGCTGGGTGCTCCCCGGCCTCTGGGACGAGCACGTCCACTTCTCCCAGTGGGCGATGACGGCCCCGCGCCTGGACGTCTCGTCAGCCGACTCGGCCCGCGGAACGGCGGACACGGTCCGACGTCGCCTGGCGGAGGAGCCCGGTACCGGCACGCTGATCGGCTTCGGCTTCCGCGACGGCCTCTGGCCGGAGCCGCCGACGACCGCGCTCCTGGACGAGGTCTCTCCGGAGCGGCCCGTCGTGCTGATCAGCGGCGACCTGCACTGCGCCTGGCTGAACTCCGCCGCGTACCGGCGCTACGCCGTCGCTCCCGAGCCCGAGCTGCTGCGCGAGGACGCCTGCTTCGAGCTCGTCACCGCACTCGGAGCCCTCGGCGACGACGAGCTCGACGCGCTCGCCGACGCGGCGGCCCGGCGGGCTGCGGCCCGCGGGGTGGTCGGCGTCGTCGACCTCGAGATGCGCTGGAACGCGGGGGACTGGACCCGTCGCGTCGACGGCGGAACCCGCTCCCTCCGCGTCGACACCGGCGTCTACCGCGACCACCTCGAACGCGCCCTCGCGGAGGGACTGCGCACGGGCGACGAGCTCGACGGCGGTGACGGCCTGCTGCGGATGGGCCCGCTCAAGGTCCTGATCGACGGCTCCCTCAACACGAGGACCGCCTACTGCGCCCACCCCTACGCCGACCACGACGGCTACGGCGTCCTCACCGTGGAGCCCGCCGAGCTGGACGAGCTGCTCGCCCGCGCGGCCGCCGGGGGCATCCGCTCCACCGTGCACGCGATCGGAGACGCCGCGGCGACTCTGGCTCTGGACGCGCTCGGCCGGGTCGGCGGCGGCCGCATCGAGCACGCTCAGCTGCTCGCGGAGACCGACCTTCCGCGGTTCGCCACGCTCGGCGTGGAGGCCGGAGTGCAGCCCGCGCACGCGCTCGACGACCGCGTGGTGGCGGAGCGGTACTGGCCGGGACGGACCGGCCGGGCGTTCCCGCTGCGCTCGCTGCTCGACTCCGGGGCCCGCGTGGTGCTCGGCTCGGACGCTCCGGTCGCTCCGCTCGACCCGTGGGTCGCGATCTCGGCCGCGGTCGCGCGGTCGCTGCCCGGCGACGAGCCCTGGCATCCGGAGCAGCGGGTGAGCGTCGAGGAGGCGATCGTCGCCTCGACCCGGGTGCGCCGGCTCAGGCCCGCGGCCGGCGATCCCGCCGATCTGGTGGTGGTCGACCGCGATCCGCTCGCCGCCGATGCAGGAGCCCTCCGATCCATGCCGGTCGCCGCGACCCTCCTGGCGGGCCGCTTCACGCACGGCGGCTGACCCGCGCCTGTCGCGACACCGGCTGCTCCGGATCGCGCGGACGGGCCCGGGAACGACGACGGCCCGCGGGATCCGAGGATCCGCGGGCCGGTCGAGGCGTGGTGCTCAGCTCTCGCTGACGTGGGCGAAGAGGAACCAGCGGTCCTTCTCGAGGCCGCGGCCGATCTCGATCGCGACGTCCTGGCTGCTCGCGTCGATCTCGGCTAGCTCGGCGATCGCCGTGTTGACGGTCGCGATGGCGACGTCCATCTGGCGGATGATCTCGACGATCGCGTTCTCGGAGCGCTGGAAGCCGGGGGTGAGGGGTTCGGACCGCGTCGCCGAGGCGACGGTCTGGATGCGGGCGTCGACCGGGAGGCCGAGGGCGACGACGCGCTCCGCGGCGAGGTCGGCCCACTCGATGGCGCGGCCGACGATCGCGTCGAGCAGCTCGTGGACGCCGATGAAGTTGGCGCCGCGGACGTGCCAGTGCGCCTGCTTGCCGTTGACGGCGAGCGCGGTCATCTCGATGACGACGGGGCTGAGGAACTGAGCGACTCCGGATGCGACATCCGGGTTCGACGAGGTGAGCGACGTGACGGACGTGGTGGACATCGTCTGGTCCTTTCGAGAGGGGGTGACTGATCGTCAACAGTACGCAGATCCCCCGGCGCCGCAAGGAAGCGCAGGCTCGGCTCAGTCCGGTGAAGGACAGGCTCACCTCGGTCGCGGAGGGGCGTCACGGGGGCTTCCCCCCGGGTGCCCGGAGCCGTGCCGCCGGTACGCTCGACCGGGTCGCGGCGGCGGCGGGAGCGGACAGGAGGCGCGGATGAGCGGAGCATCGACGGCCCTCGGCGAGGCCTCGCGCGCCTACCTCCGGCTCTGGCGCGGACTGCCCCGGGAGGTGCTCGCGCTGGTGGCCGCGATCCCGGTCGCGCTCCTCGGTGCCTTCTGCGCCGGCGTCGCGCTGGCCGTCGCGCTCGGGCTCGTCGGAGTCCTGATCGGCCTGGTGTTCCTGCCCGCCGCCCTCTACACGGCGCGCTTCTTCTCGCGGGCCGCCGTCGGCCTCGACGTGCTGGCCGGACGGCCCGCCGTCCCCCGGCCGCAGTGGCGGCGACCGCCCTCCGCCGTCACTCCCTCGACCTTCGCCCTCTACGGTCCGGTGATCGACGGGCACTACTGGCTCGCTCTCCTGCACACGCTCGTCGTGGCTCCGGTGCTCGCGCTGCTGTCCGGACTGCTCCTCGCGCTGTGGACCTGGGCGGGCCCGGGCACGGTGGCCGCCGCGCTCACGGGGGCCCCCGGTCCGGCCCGCCTGCTGGCCGAGAGCGGGGCCGCTCTGCTGGGCGCCCCGCAGCCTCCGGCGGGACTGGTCGCCGCGGCGACGGTCGCCACGACCGTCCTCTTCGTCTCGACCCTGCCGTTCGCCACCCGCGGCCTCTCCCTCCTGCACTGGCTGGTCGACCGTCTCCTGCTCGGCCCGTGGGAGTCGGAGGCGCTCCAGCGCGAGGTCGCCGAGCTGAGCGCTTCCCGCGGCGCAGCCGTCGCCGCCGAGGACCGCGCGCTGCGCCGGCTCGAGCGCGACATCCACGACGGCCCGCAGCAGCGCCTGATCCGGGTGCAGATGGACCTGGCCTCGGCCCGCAACCGACTCGCCGCCGACCCGGAGTCCGCCGCCCGCCTGGTCGACGAGGCTCGCGAGCACGTGCGCGCCGCGCTCGACGAGCTGCGCGCCCTCTCCCGCGGAGTGGCGCCGCCGATCCTGCAGGACCGGGGCTTCGAGGCGGCGGTGCACTCGCTCGCCGAGCTCAGCCCGGTGCCGGTCGAGGTCCTCACCGAGCACCCCGTGGCGGACGTGCCGCCCGAGGTCGAGCGCAGCGTCTACTTCGTCGTCGCCGAGCTGCTCGCCAACGTCTCCAAGCACTCCGGTGCCCGATCGGTGCGGGTGCACCTCGACACCCGCGACTCCGGCGCTCCGGGGGAGCGCTGGCTCGACGCCTGGGTGGTCGACGACGGAGTCGGCGGGGCGTCGCCGGTCGCCGGTCACGGTCTCGAGGGGGTCGGCGGGCGCGTCCGGGGCCTGCGCGGGATCCTGAGCGTGGAGTCGCCGGTCGGCGGGCCGACCACGGTCGGGGTGCACGTCCCCTACCGCCCGGCCGTCCTATCCTGAGGGCGTGCCCGTGATCCGCGTCGCCATCGCCGAGGACTCGGTCCTCCTGCGCGAGGGCCTGGTCCGCCTCTTCGAGGACGCGGGGTTCGCCTCCGTCGGCGCCTTCGGGGACGCGGACGCCCTGCTCGCCGATCTGGCGCGGGACCCGGCCGGCGTCGACGTCGCCGTGCTCGACGTCCGGATGCCGCCGACCTTCCGCGACGAGGGCGTCCGCGGGGCGCTGGAGATCCGCCGGCGCTACCCGCAGGTGTCGGTCCTGCTGCTCAGCCAGTACGTCGAGGTCACCTACGCGCAGGAGCTGCTCGGCTCCGGCGACGGCGGACTCGGCTACCTCCTGAAGGACCGGGTCGCCTCCGTGGAGGAGCTGCGCGACGCAGTCGAGCGCGTCGCAGCGGGCGGAACCGTCCTCGACCCGCAGGTCGTCGCCTCGCTCCTGCAGCGCAACCGCGACCCGCTCGCCTCGCTGACCCCGCGGGAGCGGGAGGTGCTGGAGCAGATGGCCCAGGGGCGCACGAACGCGGGCATCGCCTCCGCTCTCTTCGTCGGCGTGGGCGCCGTGGAGAAGAACGTGACCGCGATCTTCCAGAAGCTCGGGCTCGAGGACTCGGGCTCCGACCACCGGCGGGTGCTGGCGGTCCTCGCCTTCCTGCGCGCCGGGCGCTGACCACCGGAGAAGAGGAGAACCCGATGCCGTCGAGTCCTGCGGAGGGCACCCGCGTCCTCGCCCTGACCGGGGGACGCGCCCCGGAGATCGCCGACACCGCGTGGGTCGCTCCGGGCGCCACCGTGATCGGCTCCGTGCGCCTGGGGGAGCGGGCGAGCGTCTGGTACGGCGCCGTCCTGCGCGCCGAGCACGCGCGGATCGAGCTCGGCGCCGGCAGCAACCTCCAGGACGGCGTCGTCGTCCACGTCGACGCCGACTACGACGCGGTCATCGGCGCCGGAGTCTCGGTCGGGCACAACGCCGTGCTGCACGGCTGCACCCTCGAGGACGACGTGCTGGTCGGCATGAGCGCGACCGTCCTGAACGGGGCCGTCGTCGGCACCGGCTCGCTGATCGCCGCGGGCGCCGTCGTCCTCGAGGGGACGGTCGTCCCGCCGGGCTCGCTGGTGGCGGGCGTCCCCGGGAGGGTCCGGCGGGAGCTGACGGAGGAGGAGCGCGAGGGCATCCGCCGGAACGCCGCCTCGTACCTCGCCCTGACGGAGGAGCACCGCGGCGCGGTCGGCTGAGCACGCCCGGAACGACGAAGAGCCCCGGACATCCGGGGCTCTTCGAGAGGAGAGGGGCTGACGAGAATCGAACTCGCATCATCTGTTTGGAAGACAGAGGCTTTACCACTAAGCTACAGCCCCGAATCGCTGGTATGACGACCGCGAACCGGTGCGACCGGGTCTCTCGACCGGGCACCAGGACAGCGTAGTACATCGCGCGAGCACCGTGGACACCCCGGTCGTCCTCCGCCGCGCGGTTCCGGTCGCCGCTGCCGCGGTGCAGTACACTTGCGAAGGCCATTTCGGCGTGTCGCGCAAGCGCACGTGCGGGGACGGCTCGACGAGAGTCTCACGCACGGTGCCCAGGCCCGCGCATCCGGGGCGTAGCTCAGCTTGGCTAGAGCGCCCGCTTTGGGAGCGGGAGGTCGCAGGTTCGAATCCTGTCGCCCCGACCACGAGTACTCATCGTGACGACATCGACCCGTGACGACCGTCATCCGGCGCCGACACCAACCAGCACAGGAGATCCCCTCACGTGAAGACCACGGTAGAACAGCTGAGCCCGACCCGCGTGAAGCTCGCGATTTCGGTCACCCCGGACGAGCTCGGCCCCAGCATCACGCACGCCTACGGCCACATCGCCGAGCAGATCAACGTCCCCGGCTTCCGCAAGGGCAAGGTCCCGCCCGCCATCGTCGACCAGCGCGTCGGCAAGGCCGCGGTGCTCGAGCACGCGGTCAACGAGGGCCTCGACGGCTTCTACCGCGAGGCCGTCCGCGAGACCCAGGTCCGCCCCCTGGGCCGCCCGCAGGCCGACATCGTCGCCTGGCCGAGCGACAAGGACTTCACCGGCGACCTCGAGCTCGCCATCGAGGTCGACGTGCGCCCCGAGATCACCGTCCCGGACTACGACGGCATCGAGCTCACCGTCGAGGCGGCCGAGGTCACCGACGCCGATGTCGACGCCGAGCTGGACAAGCTCCGCAGCCGCTTCGGCACCCTGGTCACCGTGGACCGCCCGGCGAAGACCGGCGACTTCGCGCAGATCGACCTGGTCGCCTCCATCGACGGCGTCGAGGTCGACACCGCCAACGCCATCTCGTACGAGCTCGGCTCGGGCGAGCTGATCGAGGGCATCGACGAGGCGCTCGACTCGCTCACCGCGGGCGAGAGCACCACGTTCACCGCTCCGCTGCTCGGCGGCGACCACGCCGGCGAGCAGGCCGAGATCGCCGTCGCGCTCACCGCCGTCAAGGAGCGCGAGCTCCCCGAGGCCGACGACGACTTCGCGCAGATCGCCAGCGAGTTCGACACCATCGCCGAGCTGCGCGAGTCGCTCAAGGAGCAGGCCGCTCAGCAGAAGACCTTCGGCCAGGGCGGCGAGGCCCGCGAGAAGCTCGTCGAGGCGCTGCTCGCCCTCGTCGAGGTCCCCGTGCCCGCCGGTCTCGTCGAGGACGAGGTGCACCGCCACCTCGAGGGCGAGAACCGCCTCGAGGACGACGAGCACCGCGCCGAGGTCAAGGAGGCCAGCGAGAAGACCTTCAAGACGCAGATCCTCCTCGACCACGTCGTCGAGCAGGAGAAGGTCCAGGTCAGCCAGGACGAGCTCACGCAGTACCTCATCCAGGGTGCGGCGCAGTACGGCATGGAGCCGAACGAGTTCATCAAGATCCTGTCCGAGAACAACCAGATCGGCCAGATGGTCGGCGAGGTCGCCCGCAACAAGGCGCTCGCGATCGTCCTCGGCAAGGCGAAGGTCACCGACACCGAGGGCAACGCCGTCGACCTGACCGCGTTCACCGCGGTCCCCGGTGACGACGAGGCCGTCGAGGCCTCCGACGAGGCCGTCGCCTCGGACGAGACCGAGGTCGCGGAGGAGGCTCAGGCCGCCGCCGACGCCGAGGTCCCCGCCGAGCCCGTCGCCGAGGAGCCCGCCGCCGAGGAGGAGCCCGCCCCGGCCCCCAAGAAGAAGCGCGCGCCGGCCAAGAAGAAGGCCGCCGCTCCCGCCGAGGAGACCCCGGCCGCGGAGTAGTCCCCGCGAGCACGTCAGGAGCCGCCCCCCGATCCGTCGGAGGGCGGCTCCTCTCGTTGGGGGGGGCTCCGGTCCGCCCCGGGCGAACACGGGCGACTCCCGCTCCGCCCCGGGCGAACACGGCCGGATCGGCCTGGCGGCGTCCGATAGATTCGCCTCCGAAGCGACAACTGAAACGGAGCAATACATGGCCGACATGGTTATGCCCAACAGTGTTTTCGACCGCCTGCTCAAGGACCGGATCATCTGGCTCGGTTCCGAGGTGCGCGACGAGAACGCGAACGAGATCGCCGCGAAGCTCCTGCTCCTGGCAGCCGAGGACTCCGAGCGGGACATCTACCTCTACATCAACTCGCCCGGCGGCTCCATCACCGCGGGCATGGCGATCTACGACACGATGCAGTTCGTCCCGAACGACATCGTGACCGTGGGCATCGGGATGGCGGCCTCCATGGGCCAGCTGCTCCTCACCGCCGGAACCCAGGGCAAGCGCTACATCACCCCGAACGCGCGGGTGCTCCTCCACCAGCCGCACGGCGGCTTCGGCGGCACGGCCTCCGACATCCAGACCCAGGCGCAGCTCATCCTCGACATGAAGAAGCGCCTCGCCGAGATCACCGCCAAGGCGACCGGCAAGACCGTCGAGCAGGTCAACGAGGACGGCGACCGCGACCGCTGGTTCAGCGCCGAGGAGGCCCTGGCCTACGGCTTCGTCGACCACATCCGCTCGTCGGCGACCGACGTGGCCGGCGGTGGCGGAACCGCCATCGACGAGTAGTCCAGCGAACGCGCCGAGAGATCAGGAACAGACAATGACCACACCCACCTTCGGCGGAACGGCGTTCGGCTCCGGAGCCGCACCGTCCTCGCGCTACATCCTCCCCACGTTCGAGGAGCGCACGGCCTACGGCTACAAGCGCCAGGACCCGTACGCCAAGCTCTTCGAGGACCGCATCATCTTCCTCGGAGTCCAGGTCGACGACGCCTCCGCGGACGACATCATGGCCCAGCTCCTCGTGCTCGAGAGCCAGGACCCGGACCGCGACATCGTCATGTACATCAACTCGCCCGGTGGCTCCTTCACCGCGATGACGGCGATCTACGACACGATGCAGTACATCCGCCCGCACATCCAGACGGTCGTGCTCGGCCAGGCCGCCTCGGCCGCCGCCGTGCTCACCGCCGCGGGAACGCCCGGCAAGCGCCTCGCGCTGCCGAACGCGCGCATCCTCATCCACCAGCCCGCCGTGCAGCAGGGCGGGGGCCAGGCCTCGGACATCGAGATCCAGGCCGCCGAGATCATGCGCATGCGCGAGTGGCTCGAGGAGACGCTGTCGCACCACTCGAACCGCTCGATCGAGCAGGTCAAGAAGGACATCGACCGCGACAAGATCCTCGGCGCGAGCGACGCGCTCGAGTACGGGCTGATCGACCAGGTGCTCACCAGCCGCAAGAGCCTCCCGGCTCTCACGGCGTAGGGCGTCCAGGAGGGGCCGGGTGGCGGAGCGATCCGCCGCCCGGCCCCTCTCTGCGTCCTCCGTCGCCGTAGCAAAGCGCCACACGAGGCGCAAGGCACGGCGAATCCGGCCCGCCTGCCGAGCCCTCGCGGCTCAGCGGCTAGGCTCGGAGCAGTGTCAGGGGGCTCGTCCCGCTCGCACCGGCCGGAGCTCCGGGCTCCGTTGCACGACCGACCGACGCACGACAGACGCACGACAAGGAAGTGGGGCATCCCCGTGGCACGTATTGGCGAAAGCGCCGACCTGCTGAAGTGCTCCTTCTGCGGCAAGAGCCAGAAGCAGGTCCAGCAGCTCATCGCGGGACCGGGCGTCTACATCTGCGACGAGTGCGTCGAGCTCTGCAACGAGATCATCGAGGAGCGCCTCTCCGAGTCGAGCGAGGAGACGAGCCACGAGTTCGACCTCCCGAAGCCGAAGGAGATCTTCGGCTTCCTCGAGGAGTACGTGATCGGGCAGGAGCAGGCCAAGAAGGCCCTCGCCGTCGCCGTGTACAACCACTACAAGCGCGTGCGGGCCCGCAACACCATCACCGCCGCCGACGCGATCCACGACGAGGTCGAGATCGCCAAGAGCAACATCCTGCTCATCGGCCCCACGGGCTGCGGGAAGACCTATCTCGCCCAGACCCTCGCGAAGCGCCTCAACGTGCCCTTCGCCGTCGCGGACGCCACGGCCCTCACCGAGGCGGGCTACGTCGGCGAGGACGTCGAGAACATCCTCCTCAAGCTCATCCAGGCCGCCGACTACGACGTCAAGCGTGCCGAGACCGGCATCATCTACATCGACGAGGTCGACAAGATCGCGCGGAAGGCCGAGAACCCCTCGATCACGCGCGACGTCTCGGGCGAGGGAGTGCAGCAGGCGCTGCTCAAGATCCTCGAGGGCACCGTCGCCTCCGTGCCCCCGCAGGGCGGGCGGAAGCACCCGCACCAGGAGTTCATCCAGATCGACACGACGAACGTCCTCTTCATCGTCGCCGGCGCCTTCGCCGGACTCGAGGACATCATCTCGTCGCGGGCGGGCAAGCGCGGCATCGGCTTCGGCGCCCCGCTGCACAACAAGGAAGACGAGATCAACATCTTCAGCGAGGTCCTCCCGGAGGACCTGCACAAGTTCGGGCTGATCCCCGAGTTCATCGGGCGCCTCCCCGTCGTCACGACGGTCACGCAGCTCGACCAGGACGCGCTCATGCAGATCCTCACCGAGCCGCGCAACGCGCTCGTGAAGCAGTACCAGCGGATGTTCGAGATCGACGGCGTCGAGCTCGAGTTCGACCGGGGCGCTCTCGAGGCCATCGCGGACCTGGCGGTCCTCCGCCAGACCGGCGCCCGCGGACTGCGCGCGATCCTCGAGGAGGTGCTCGGCCCGATCATGTTCGAGGTGCCCTCCTCGGACGAGGTGGCGCGCGTCGTCGTCACCCGCGCCGCGGTGCTCGACAACGCGGCCCCGACGATCGTGCCCCACGCTCCCCGTCGCCAGGAGAAGAGCGCCTAGTCGCTCCCCGCCCCGCTCTGCCAGTTCACCGCGATTGGCCCGGGGGATCGTCGGGCGAGGCGCTCCTGCTTCCCTAACCTGGCGGAGCGCGCTGACGGCGCGTCCGGTCGCCTCGGTGCCGGTCGATTCCCCGGGAGGCACCGCCATCGTCCAGCCGTTGCTCGCCGGGATCGTCGCCGCCCTGACCGGCTTCTCGAGCTCGTTCGCGATCGTGCTCGCCGGGGTGGTCGCGGTGGGCGCCACCGACGTGCAGGCAGCCTCGGGCCTCCTCGCCGTCTGCGTGCTGCAGGGGGTCCTCTGCATCGTGCTGAGCATCCGCTACCGCGTGCCGATGACCTTCGCCTGGAGCACGCCGGGCGCCGCCCTGCTGGCCGCGACCGCGACGGTCCCCGGTGGTTTCGACCGCGCGGTCGGGGCGTTCCTGGTCGCCTCCGCTCTGCTGGTGGTCACCGGGCTGTGGCCGGCACTCGGGAGGCTCGTCGCGCGCATCCCGCGGCCGCTCGCGAACGCCATGCTCGCGGGCATCCTGTTCCCGCTCGTCCTGGCGCCGGTGCGCGCGGCGATCGAGATCCCCGCGCTCGCGCTGCCGGTGATCCTGCTCTGGCTGCTGCTCCTGCGGCTCCTGCCCCGCTGGGCGGTGCCGGCCGCGATCGCCCTGGCGATCGTGCTGCTGATCGTGACGGACGGCGCGGCACTCGCCGGTGCGCCGCTGCTCCCCGTGCCGCAGTTCGTCGCTCCGGTGTTCGAGATCGGAGCGATGGTCGGGATCGGCCTGCCGCTCTACGTGGTCACCATGGCCGGGCAGAACATCCCGGGCATCGCGGTGCTGACGAGCTTCGGCTTCGCGGCCCACTCGCGTCCCGGGATCGTCTCGACGGGCGCTCTCTCCGGGGTCTCGGCGGTCTTCGGCGGAGTGCCGATCAACTACGCCGCGCTCAGCGCCGCGCTGACCGCGGGTCCCGAGGCCTCGCCGCGGCCGGAGCAGCGCTGGGTCGCCTCGGTCTCGGCGGGCGCCTCCTACCTCGTGCTGGGCGTGTTCGCCGGAGCGGCCGCCGCGCTGGTGTCCTCCGCGAGCCCGCTGCTGATCGAGGCGGTCGCCGGTCTGGCGCTGCTGGGGGTGTTCGTGTCGGCGGTGCAGGCCGCTGTGGAGGACGCGCGGCTGCGGCTGCCGGCGGCGGCGACGCTCCTGGTCACCGCCTCCGGCACGACCATCGCGGGGATCGGATCGGCGTTCTGGGGCCTGGTCGTGGGACTCGTCCTCCTCGCCTGGCTCGTCCCCCGGCGCCGCTAGAGGAGGCCGCGGCGCGCGAGCAGCGGCTCGGTCCGCGCATCCCGCCCGCGGAACGCGCGGTACGCGTCGAGCGGATCGCGGGAGCCGCCGAGCTCGAGCACCCCGCGGCGGAAGCGCTCGCCCGCCGAGCGGTCGAGGCCGCCGTTCTCCTCGAACCACTCGACCGTGTCCGCGTCGAGGATCTCGCTCCAGATGTAGGAGTAGTAGCCCGCGGAGTAGCCGCCGGAGAAGACGTGCGCGAAGTACGTGCTGCGGTAGCGGGGCGGCACGGCGGTGAGGAGGAGGCCCGCGCCGTCGAGCACGTCGCGCTCGAAGGCGGCCGCGTCGCGCGGCTCGACCGGGGCCGGCAGGGAGTGCCAGGCGAGGTCGAGCAGGGCGGACGCCAGGTACTCGCTCGTCGCGAAGCCCTCGCCCCACAGCGCGGACGCCTCGAGGCGCTCGACGGTCCCCGCGGGCAGGGCCTCGCCGGTCTCGACGTGGCGGGCGTACTCGGCGAGGAGCCCGGGGCGGCGCACCCACGTCTCGTTCACCTGGCTCGGGAACTCGACGAAGTCCCGGAACACCGCGGTACCGGCGAAGCGCGGGTACCGCGTGCTCGCGAACAGGCCGTGCAGGGCGTGCCCGAACTCGTGGAAGAGCGTCTCCACCTCGTCGAGGCTGAGAAGGGCGGGCTCGCCCGGGCCCGGAGCCGACAGGTTCAGGTTGTTCACGACGACGGCGGAGTCGCCGAGCAGCGAGGTGCGGCTGGACAGGGAGTTCATCCACGCCCCGCCGCGCTTCGAGTCGCGGGTGAAGGGATCGAGCAGGAACAGGCCCAGCGGGGTCCCGTCCTCCTCGTGCACCTCGAACACGCGGACGTGCTCGCTGTAGCCGGCCAGGTCGCTCCGCTCCGAGAAGCGGACGCCGTAGAGACCGGTGGCGGCGGCGAACACGCCGTGCCGGAGCACCCGCTCCAGCTCGAAGAAGGGACGCAGTGCGCTGGAGTCGACGGAGTAGCTCTCCGACCGCACGCGCTCCTCGTAGTAGGCACGATCCCACGCCTCGATCGTGAAGCGCGGCGCTCCGGCGGCGTCCTGCTCGGCGTCGGCGGAGGCCTGCATCCGCTCGAGCTCGATCCTCGCGTTCCGGGCGGCGGGAGCGGCGAGCTCGTGCAGCAGCGACAGGACGCGCTCCGGCGAGCCCGCGGTCTGGCCCGAGATCACGAACTCGGCGTGCGAGGCCGCGCCCAGCAGAGCTGCGCGCTCGGCCCGCAGCGCGACGATTCGCTGCAGGGTCGCGGTGGTGTCGTGCGGCCCGCCCTCCGCACCGCGGCCGACAGAGGCGCGCAGGACGCGCTCGCGGACGCCGCGGTCGCGCAGACGCGCGAGCCAGGGGTGTCCGGAGTAGAGGGGCAGGGTGATCAGCCAGCCGTCGACGCCGCGGTCGGCGGCGGCGCGCGCGGCGGCCGAGACGTCGGACTCGTCGAGCCCGTCGAGGCCGGCGACGTCGTCGAGGAGGACGGCCCGGTCGTTCGACTCGGCGAGCAGATACTTCTCGAAGCGCGTGGTCAGGGTCGACAGCTGCTCGTTCAGCTCGCCGAGCCGTGCCTTCCCTGCGTCGTCGAGGAGCGCACCGGAGCGCTCGAACCCGGTGATCCTCCGTTCAAGGAGGTAGGCCGTCTCGGCGTCGAGGTCGAGCTCCGTCGACTGCTCGGCGAGAGCGCGGAGACGGGCGAACAGGCGCGGGTCGAGGCTGATCGCATCGCTGTGGGCCGAGAGCAGCGGAGCGAGCTCGGCCTCCAGAGCGTCGGTGAGCGGAGTGCGGTCGGAGGCGGCGACAGTGAAGAAGACGGCGCTCACCCGGCGCAGCTCGCGGCCCGCCCGCTCGAGGGCGACGAGGGTGTTCTCGACGGTCGGCGGCTCGGAGGCGCCGGCGATCGCGTCGATCTCGCCGCGGTGCCGGCGGAGGGCCTCGAGGAACGCCGGGCGGTAGGCCTCGGGGTCGACGGCGGCGAAGTCGGGGAGCCCGTGGGGGAGTCCGCTCGGCTCGATCAGGACGGCGACGGGATCGGGAGCGCTCATCCTGCGAGCCTAGAGCGCGAGCGGGGGAGAGGGCTCCGGCTCAGGATCGCAGGACGCGCGCGCTCACCGGGCTCGGCGACCGCGCCGCGAAGGGGCGTCAGCCCCAGTCGTCGTCGTCCTCGCCCTCCACGCGGCCCTGCGGCTGCGTGATGTAGGCAGCGTCCTCGGCGGGACGGTAGGTGATCGTCGTGCCGTCGTCGAGTTCGAGGACGGGCCTGCCCTCGAGCCAGGTGAGCGTCCAGCGCCAGTCGGCGGTCGCCGTGCCGGCCGCGGCGAGCTCGCCCTCGACGTCGCCGATGGCGGTGACGACGATCTCGGGGAGGGTCTGCGGCGGCACCTGGCCGACCGACCAGCGGGTTCCGAGCTGCATGGGAGGGGTCCTCTCGACGGTGGGGAGGGAGGCGGGACGGTTCCCGCCCCCCGGGAGCGGCGCTACGCCTCGGTCTCGAGCTCGATGCCGACCGCGAGGGCGTCGCCCTCGGCGAAGTCGAGCGTCGCGATCCTGCCGACGGCCGCGAGGTCTCCCGCGGCGAGTCGGAGAGACTCGACGAGCTCGGCGGGCGCCGTCACCAGGGCGGAGCGGGCCGGCGTCTTCTGCGAGGCCTTCGCATCGGTCTTCGCGCGCCGGATGGCCGTGAGGACGGAGCTCGCCGCGGCCAGGACGGCGGGGTCGCCGCCCAGGCCCTCGACGGCCGGCCAGGGGCGCAGGTGCACCGAGTCGTCGTGCGACCACGACCAGGTCTCCTCCGTCGCGAACGGCAGGAACGGCGCGAACAGGCGCTGGAGGACGTCGAGCGCCCGGTGCAGGGCGGCCGCGGCGGACGCGCCGTCCTCGCTGTACGCGCGCTCCTTCACCAGCTCCAGGTAGTCGTCGCAGAACGTCCAGAAGAACGCCTCCGTCGTCTCGAGGGCGCGGGCGTGGTCGTAGTTCTCGAGCGCCGTCGTCGCGTCGGCGACCACGGTGTCGAGGGTGGCCAGCATGCTGAGGTCGAGAGGGTCGGTGACCTCGGCGCCCTCGGCGAGAGGGAAGCCGTGGATGAACTTCGCCGCGTTGAGGATCTTGATCGCCAGTCGGCGGCCGATCTTGATCTGCGTCGGGTTCTGCGGGTCGAAGGCCGCGTCGGTGCCCAGGCGCGAGGAGGCGGCCCAGTAGCGGACCGCGTCCGAGCCGTGCTGCTCGAGCATCGCGGCGGGAGTGACCACGTTGCCCTTCGACTTCGACATCTTCTTGCGGTCGGGGTCGACGATGAAGCCGGAGACGGTCGCCGTGCTCCACGGGGCGCGGCCGTCCTCGAGCTGCGAGCGCAGGAGGGTCGAGAAGAGCCAGGTGCGGATGATGTCCTGGCCCTGCGGGCGCAGGTCGTAGGGAGCGACCAGCTGCCAGAGCTCGTCGTCCCGCTCCCAGCCGCCCGCGAGCTGCGGGGTCAGCGAGGAGGTCGCCCAGGTGTCCATCACGTCGAGCTCGCCCTGGAAGCCGCCCGCCGCTCCGCGCTGGTCCTCCGTGTAGCCGGGGGCCGGGTCGCTGGAGGGATCCACCGGCAGCGCCGCCTCGTCCGGCACGATCGGGGAGTCGAAGACGGGGTTGCCGTCGCCGTCGAGCGGGTACCACACCGGGATCGGCACGCCGAAGAAGCGCTGGCGCGAGATCAGCCAGTCGCCGGAGAGGCCGTTCACCCAGTTCTCGTAGCGGACGCGCATGAACTCCGGCACGAAGCGCACGTCGCGGCCGAGCTCCAGCAGGCGCTCCTTGAGCACCGCGTCGCGAGCGCCGTTGCCGATGTACCACTGGCGGGTCGACACGATCTCGAGCGGCTTGTCGCCCTTCTCGAAGAACTTGACCTGGTGCGTGACGGGGCGCGGGTCGCCGACCATCTCGCCGGACTTCTTCAGCAGCGCCACGACGGCCTGCTTCGCGGAGAAGACGGTCTTGCCGGCGAGCTGCTCGTAGGCGGCGCGGCCCGCGTCGCTCGTGATCGCGGCGGGAGCCTCCGAGATCAGGCGGCCGTCGAAGCCGATGATCGCGCGGTTGGGCAGGTCGAGCTCGCGCCACCAGACCACGTCCGTGATGTCGCCGAAGGTGCAGATCATCGCGATGCCCGAGCCCTTGTCCTTCTGCGCGAGGTGGTGCGCGAGCACCGGGACCTCGACGTCGAAGAGCGGCGTGCGGACGGTGGTGCCGAACAGCGCCTGGTAGCGCTCGTCGTCGGGGTGCGCGACGAGGGCGACGCAGGCGGGCAGCAGCTCGGGACGGGTCGTCTCGATGAAGACGTCCTCGCCGCCGTCGCGGTGGAAGCCGAGGCGGTGGTAGGCGCCGGGCTGGTCCTTGTCCTCGAGCTCCGCCTGGGCGACGGCGGTCCGGAAGGTGATGTCCCAGAGCGTCGGGGCCTGCGCCTGGTAGGCCTCGCCGCGGGCGAGGTTGCGGAGGAAGGCGCGCTGCGAGGCGGCCTGCGACTCGTCGCCGATGGTCCGGTAGCTCTGCGACCAGTCGACGGACAGGCCGAGGGCCCGCCAGACGTCCTCGAACTGCTTCTCGTCCTCGACGGTGAGGCGCTCGCACAGCTCGACGAAGTTGCGGCGCGAGATCGGCTTCTGGTCGGCGGCCTTGCTGCTCTTGTTGTCGCCGCCCTCGAACGGAGGCGTGAAGCCGGGCTCGTAGGGGAGCGTCGGGTCGCAGCGCACACCGTAGTAGTTCTGCACGCGGCGCTCGGTGGGCAGGCCGTTGTCGTCCCAGCCCATCGGGTAGAAGACGCTCTTGCCGCGCATCCGCTGGAACCGCGCGACGACGTCGGTGTGCGTGTAGGAGAAGACGTGCCCGATGTGCAGCGACCCGGAGGCGGTGGGCGGCGGGGTGTCGATCGAGTAGACGTCGGCGCGGGTGAGGCCGGTGCGGTCGAACCGGTAGGTCCCGTCGGTCTGCCAGCGGAGGCCCCACGTGCCCTCCAGACCCTCGAGGGCGGGCTTCGCGGGGAGGCGGTCGGCGAGGGTCATGATGCTCCGGTTCGCTATGGGCGGCACCGTGTCGGTGGTGATGGTGCCTGGATGGGGGCTCCGGGGCGAGTCGCCCGCCGGCCGCAACGATTCTACCGGAGCGGCGGGAGCCGGGTCAGTCGACGACGGGGGTGAAGCCGGCGCGGACGGGCGCGAGCGCCTCGTCGAGATAGGGCACGAGCTCGCCGCGGGTGGGGCCCGCCGCGGCCCACGCCTGCACGGCCGCCACCGCGGCTCCGACGCTCGCGTAGGCGATGGCGCGCGAGAGATGCGAGGGCAGCGGGCGCGCGCTCCGCTCCTCCACGAAGCGGGCGATGACGGCCGCCTGCCGGGCGAGGCGGCCTAGGGCCGACGCCTGCAGCTCGTGGACGCTGCCGATCATGTCGGACTGGGTGAGCACCCACGGCACCGTCGCGGGTCCGAAGCCGGAGCCGATCGCGAGCAGCGCGTCGCCGAGCGCGTCCATCACCGGCGCCTCTGCCGCCGTCTCGGCCAGCGCCTCCGGGAGCTCGGCCAGCCGGTCGTCGACCAGCACCCAGAAGACGTCGCTCTTGGACTCGAAGTAGTTGAAGAAGGTGTTGCGCGAGACCCCCGCCCGCTGGGCGATCTGCTCGATCGTCGTGCCCGCGTAGCTCTGCTCGACGAAGAGGTCCAGTGCGGCGTCCTCGAGCATGGACCGCGACGACGCGCGGGGCCGTCCGCGCTGCACTCCTCGCACCATGACCCGCTCCTGCTCCGCTTCCGCCGACGCGCTAGGATAGCGCCGGACGACTTCGACCCGGCCATCACCGGTGAGTCTCCGGAAGAACGGCGCCGGCTCCGGCCTGCGCCCAGTAGACCCGGACGGGTGCGGCCCGTGACAGCCGATCGAGTGGGAACGCGTCAGCGGGCACTCCTCCGGGAGCGACCGGCCGACCGGTCCAAGCGAGGTGGTACCGCGACCCGGCCCGGGGTCTGAGATCCGGGCGGGCCGTCCTCGTGCAGACCAGCAGCACTGCCAGGAGACCGCACGTGACCTACCCCCTGACCCCGCCCACCCCGCACGGAGCCGAGCCCGCCGAGGGCTCCGCGTTCGGCCGGGGCGTGTCCCCGTCGCCGCGCTTCCCCGAGATCGAGGAGCGCGTGCTCGCGTACTGGAAGGCGGACGACACCTTCCAGGAGTCGATCCGGCAGCGCGAGGGAGCGCCGGAGTGGGTCTTCTACGACGGCCCGCCCTTCGCCAACGGCCTGCCGCACTACGGGCACCTCCTCACCGGCTACGCCAAGGACGTCTTCCCCCGCTTCGAGACGATGCGCGGTCGGCAGGTGCACCGCCGCTTCGGCTGGGACACCCACGGCCTGCCCGCCGAGCTCGAGGCGGAGCGGCAGCTCGGCATCACCGACAAGTCCCAGATCGAGGAGATGGGCGTCGCGGCCTTCAACGCCGCCGCGAAGGAGTCGGTGCTGCGCTACACCGGGGAGTGGCAGGACTACGTCACCCGCCAGGCGCGCTGGGTCGACTTCGACGACGACTACAAGACGCTCGACCCCACCTTCATGGAGTCGGTGATCTGGGCGTTCAAGCAGCTCTACGACAAGGGCCTCGCCTACGAGGGCCACCGCGTGCTGCCGTACTGCTGGCGCGACCAGACGCCGCTCTCGAACCACGAGCTGCGGATGGACGACGACGTCTACAAGATGCGGCAGGACCAGACGGTCACCGTCACCTTCCCGCTGGTCGGCGAGACGGCGGAGGCGCTCCAGCTGACGGCGGTCCGCGCTCTCGCGTGGACGACGACGCCGTGGACGCTGCCGACGAACCTCGCGCTCGCCGTCGGGCCCGACATCGAGTACGCGGTCGTCCCCGCCGGCCCGAACGGCGCGGCCGACGGCAGGGGCGAGCCCGAGGAGCGCGAGCTCTCGGCCGAGTACCTGCTTGCCATCGACCAGGTCGGCGCCTACGCGAAGGACCTCGGCTATCCGGACGCGGAGTCGGCCCTGGCCGCCGTCTCGCGCACCCACCGCGGCTCCGAGCTCGAGGGGATCAGCTACGACCGCCTCTGGGACCACTACGCGGACACCGAGGCCTGGGGCACGCAGAACGCGTGGCGCATCCTCGTCGCCGACTACGTGACCACCAGCGAGGGCACCGGCATCGTGCACCAGGCGCCCGCCTACGGCGAGGACGACCAGAAGGTCTGCGAGGCGGCGGGCATCCCCGTCATCATCTCGGTCGACGACGGCGGCCGCTTCCTGCCGCAGATCAGCGAGGTCGCCGGCCTCCAGGTCTTCGACGCGAACAAGCCCCTCACACAGCTCCTGCGCGCGGGCCACCGGCTGCTCCGCCAGGCGAGCTACGAGCACTCGTACCCGCACTGCTGGCGCTGCCGCAATCCGCTGATCTACAAGGCGGTCTCGAGCTGGTTCGTCCGCGTCACCGCGATCCGCGACCGCATGGAGGAGCTCAACCAGGAGATCACCTGGGTTCCCGAGAACGTCAAGGACGGCCAGTTCGGCAAGTGGCTCTCGGGCGCGCGCGACTGGTCCATCAGCCGCAACCGCTACTTCGGCTCGCCGATCCCGGTGTGGAAGAGCGACGACCCGGAGTACCCGCGGATCGACGTCTACGGCTCGCTGGACGAGCTGGAGCGCGACTTCGGCGTGCGCCCGGACGACCTGCACCGGCCGTTCATCGACGAGCTGACCCGCCCGAACCCCGACGACCCGACCGGGCGCTCGACGATGCGCCGGATCAGCGACGTCCTCGACGTCTGGTTCGACTCCGGATCGATGCCCTTCGCCCAGGTGCACTACCCGTTCGAGAACGCGGACTGGTTCGACACCCACAACCCGGCCGACTTCATCGTCGAGTACATCGGGCAGACGCGCGGCTGGTTCTACACGCTGCACGTGCTCTCCACCGCGCTCTTCGACCGCCCGGCGTTCCGCAACGTGGTCAGCCACGGCATCGTGCTGGGCAACGACGGGCAGAAGATGTCCAAGTCGCTGCGCAACTACCCGGACGTGGCCGAGGTCTTCGACCGCGACGGCTCCGACGCCATGCGCTGGTTCCTGATGTCGAGCCCGGTCCTCCGGGGCGGCAACCTCGTCGTGACGGAGGAGGGCATCCGCGAGGGCGTCCGCCAGGTGCTGCTGCCGCTGTGGAGCACCTGGTACTTCTTCTCCCTCTACGCCAACGCCTCGGCGGGCGGCGGCTACGAGGCGACCAGGCGCACCGGCTCCGAGGACGTCCTCGACCGCTACCTGCTGGCCAAGACCCGCGATCTGGTCGAGACCGTGACCGGCCGGCTCGAGGCGCTGGACTCCACGCTCGCGGCCGCCGCGCTCCGCGACTTCAGCGACGTGCTCACGAACTGGTACGTGCGCCGCTCCCGCGACCGCTTCTGGCAGGGCGTCGACGAGGACGGCCGCGGATCGGAGGCGTTCGACACGCTCTACACGGTCCTCGAGACCGTGTGCCGCGTCGCCGCCCCGCTCCTGCCTCTCGTCACGGAGCAGATCTGGCAGGGCCTGACCGGCGGCCGCAGCGTCCACCTCACCGACTGGCCGGAGGCGGACGAGTTCCCCGCCGACCCGGCGCTCGTGCACGCGATGGACGCGGTCCGCGGCATCTCGTCCACCGCGCTCTCCCTCCGCAAGCAGGCCGGGCTCCGCGTCCGCCTGCCGCTCGCGCGCCTGACCGTGGTGGTCGCCGACGCCGCCGAGCTCGCGCCGTTCGAGGCGATCCTCCGCGACGAGCTGAACGTGAAGGAGGTGTCGCTGGTGCCGCTGGTCGACTCCAGCGCCGCCGACTACGGCGTCACCTCCCGTCTCGCGGTCAACGCGCGCGTCGCCGGGCCCCGGCTCGGCAAGGGCGTGCAGACCGTGATCAGGGCCGCCAAGGCCGGCGACTGGAGCGAGACGGACGGTGTCGTCACCGCCGGCGGCGTCGAGCTGGTCGAGGGCGAGTACGAGCTCACGCTCGAGGTCGGCGGCTCGGCCGGCGACGACCGCGCCATCGCCCTGCTCCCGCGCGGGGGCTTCGTGCTCCTCGACACGGCGACCACCCCCGAGCTCGAAGCGGAGGGGCTCGCCCGCGACCTCATCCGCGCGGTGCAGGACGCCCGCAAGGCGGCCGGGTTCGAGGTCAGCGACCGGATCGTCCTGGAGGTCGTGCTCGACGAGCCGAGCCTGCAGGCGCTCGAGCCGCACGCGCTCTGGATCGCGGAGGAGACCCTCGCGACCGGATGCGCGTTCACTCCGCTCACCACGGCTCTCGAGGGCGGCGAGGGCGCGATCGCCGTCGGCCCCGCGGGCACCGCCATCATCCGCGTCGAGAAGGTCGAGGCCGCCGATGTCTGATCCGTTCGAGCCGGACGACGCCGACCGCGCGGCCGCCGACGCCGTCTACGCCGCGCTGCTGGAGCGCCTGGGCGAGGCGAGCGTCCGCCCGCGCCTCGCTCCGACCCGGCGCGCCGTCGAGATCCTCGGCGACCCGCAGCGGGCCTACCCGGTGATCCAGATCGCCGGAACCAACGGCAAGACCTCGACCAGCCGGATGATCGAGAGTCTGCTGCGCGCCCACGGGCTGCGGGTGGGCCTGTTCACCAGTCCGCACCTCGAGCGCTTCAACGAGCGCATCGTCATCGACGGAGAGCCGATCTCGGACCGGAGCCTCGCCGACAACTGGCAGGACGTCGAGCCGTACCTGCGGATGACCGACGCCGAGCTGGCCGAGCAGGGCGAGGCGCCGCTGTCCTTCTTCGAGGCGATCACCGTCCTGGCCTACGCGGCCTTCGCCGACGCGCCGGTCGATGTGGCCGTCGTCGAGGTGGGGATGGGCGGCGAGTGGGACTCGACGAACGTCGCCGACGCGCAGGTCGCCGTCTTCACGCCGATCGCCCTCGACCACACCGACCGCCTCGGCTCGACGATCGAGGAGATCGCGCGCACCAAGTCGGGCATCGTCAAGCCGCTCGCCTCGGTGGTCTCCGCGAGGCAGGTCCCGGAGGCGGAGGCGGTGCTGCGGCACGCGGCCGAGGCCACCGAGTCGACGATCGTCGTCGAGGGGGCGGAGTTCGACGTCGAGTCGACGACCGTCGCCGTCGGCGGCCAGGTCGTCACCGTCCGGGGACTCGTCACCACGTACGAGCAGCTGCTGCTGCCGTTCTTCGGCGACCACCAGGCCGAGAACGCCGCCGTGGCCGTCGCCGCGGTCGAGACGTTCCTGGGAGGCGGGACGCAGGAGCTCACCGGCGACGTCCTCGACGAGGGCTTCGCCGCCGCGACCTCCCCGGGCCGCCTGCAGCTCGTCGGACTCGCTCCGCGCACCGTCGTCGACGCGGCGCACAACCCGCACGGTGCCGCGTCCCTCGCCGCCGCTCTCGGCCGCTACTTCGACTTCGACCGCGTGACGGCCGTCCTCGGCGTGCTGGCCGAGAAGGACGCCGAGGGGATCCTCCGGGAGCTCCGCCCCGTGGTGGACGAGCTGATCGTGACCACGGCGCCGAGCGATCGGGCGATGCCCGCCGAGGAGCTCGCCGCGCTCGCCCGCACCGTGTTCCCGGAGGAGGCGGTCCGCGTCGCCGACGACCCGCTCGGTGCTCTCACGGCCGGCCGCGTCCTCGCGGCGCGCACCGACAAGGGCGCTCTGCTGGTCACGGGCTCGATCACCCTCGTCGGCCGCACGATCACTGCGGCCCGCGACGAGAACTGGCTGGGCGCGTGAGGGCCGGACGCCCGCGGCGCTCGCGGACCGTCCGGGAGAGCCTCGGCTCGATCGTGCTCGGCTTCGAGGCGGTCATCGTCTTCCTCGCCACCCTGGTCGCCTTCGGGCTGAAGGCGGCCGACCCCGTGGTCGTGCTGGTCGGGGGAGCGGTGGTCTGCCTCGCGCTCGTCGCCACTCTGGGCCTGCTGGACCGGCCGGTCGGCTTCCGCATCGGCTGGGTGCTCCAGTTCGTTATCGTGGCCTCGGGCCTGCTGGTCCCGATCATGTACGTGATCGGCGCCGCCTTCGTGGCGCTGTGGACGTACTGCATGGTGACCGGCACCCGCCTCGACGCTCAGACGCGCCGGGCGGCGGAGCCCACCGACCCCACCGAAGGAGACCGCTGAACCATGGCCACCCAGGAGACCCTCGTCCTCGTCAAGCCCGACGGCGTCGCCCGCAACCTCACCGGCGAGATCCTCCGCCGCATCGAGGCGAAGGGCTACTCCCTCGTCGACGTGAAGCTCGTCGAGGCCGACCGCGAGCTGCTCGCCGCCCACTACGCCGAGCACGAGGGCAAGCCCTTCTACGAGCCGCTCGTCGAGTTCATGGAGAGCGGCCCGATCATCGCCCTGCGCATCGCGGGCGACCGCGTGATCGAGGGCTTCCGCGCGCTCGCCGGCACCACCGACCCGACCACGGCCGCTCCCGGCACCATCCGCGGCGACCTCGGCCGCGACTGGGGCCTCAAGGTCCAGCAGAACCTCGTGCACGGGTCCGACTCCGAGGAGTCGGCCGCGCGCGAGCTCGGCCTCTGGTTCGCCTGAGCCGCTCGGCCGCCTGCCTCTGACGACGTCCGTCAGAGGTAGGCGAGCACGTTCAGCCTCACCTGCGCGATCACCGCGATCAGCAGGTAGCAGAGCAGCGTGATGAACGGGACCCAGCTGTAGGCGGCACCGGCGAAGCGGCGCACCCCTGCGGGGACGGGGAACACGCCCTCACGGAGGTTGCGGAGTGTCACCAGCCAGAAGCCCGGGATGACGACGGCCCAGGTGAGCATGCACCAGGGGCAGAGGGTTCCGAGCGCGAAGACGCTCGTCGCGATGAGCCAGCCCACGAACACCAGGGCCAGCAGGAAGCCGACGTTGAAGGCCGCCCAGAACCACCGGTCGAACCGGGCGCCCGCGAGCAGGCCCAGCCCCACCACGATCGGCGCGATCCAGGCCGCCAGGCCGATGAGAGGGTTCGGGAAGCCGAAGACCGCGCCCTGCGCCGAGTTCAGGTTCGCACTGCACTGCACCAGCAGGCTGAAGTCGCAGCCGAGGCCCGCATCCGGGTTCTCGAGAGCGGCGAACTTGTCGTTCGTGAGGGCGAAGGCGGCGGTCCAGCCGATCACGCCGAGGACGATCAGCAGGACGGCGAAGACGACGGGGCGCTGCTGGGTGGGGGCGTCGCGCACCCCGGGATCGCTGGACACCGGGGGATTATGGCACGCGCCGGATCGGCGCCTCTGGGAATGCGTGCGATAATCGGAGCCGTCGGTCCGGGGGACCCCGCATCGACGCGAAGAAGGTTTACCGGGCGAGTACCGGGCCACAGGAGATCGACAGCGTTCCGCGAATGGACGCGCCGGATCTCCGCTCCGCCGGGAGTCGACCGCAGGTCGCACCGCGGAGGAGCGCGTGTCGGATAGTCAGTTCCGAGAGTGCAGCTGCAACCGGAGTCCCGCGCCACGAGCGCGACGGGACCGGGGGAGCGGAAGGATTCGCGGCGGGCCGAGGCCCCTCGCACGAGAGAAGCATCCGGGAAGACGACGCGGCGGACGACCCGGCCGAGGAGTGCACCAGGAATGGTGGAAGACAACAGTACGAGCGGATCCGATCGGGACCGCGACGAGCCCCGCAGCGGGGCCAGGAAGATCAGCCGCCTCTTCGGTGGCCGCCGGGCTACCCGGCGGACCGAGTCGAGCGCGCCAGCGACAGGGGAGACGATCATCGACAGCAACGAGACCGACCAGACCGGAGCCGAGGGCACCGAGCTGCCCGAGACCGGGAGCGCCGCGGAGGCGGCCGAGCCGTCGACGTCGACGGGCGCGGTGTTCTTCAACGCCCTCCCGCAGACTCCAGGCGCCGAGCAGGAGGAGCCGCGACGGCCCGCACTGCCGAGCCCGTCGCTGCTGTTCCAGGCGCCGGTCCTGCCCGACTACGTCGAGCTGGCTCCGCTGCCTCCCCGCGGTGCGCCGCTGGGCGTCCAGGAGGAGCGCGAGAGCCCGGCCGAGGAGCAGGGCTCCGTCCGCCGCCGCTCGCGCCGCCGCAGCGGCGAGAGCGAGAGGTCCGGCTCCGACGACCCCGAGAACACCGTCTTCCGGGTCCGCCAGCCGCGCGAGCAGCGCGAGGCCCGCGAGCCCGAGCTCATCACCGAGCCGCAGCGCATCAAGGGCTCGACCCGCCTCGAGGCCAAGAAGCAGCGCCGCCGCGACGGCCGCGACGCCGGCCGGCGCCGCACGGTCGTCACCGAGTCCGAGTTCCTCGCCCGCCGGGAGGCCGTCGACCGCGTCATGGTCGTCCGCTCGAAGGAGGACAGCATCCGCATCGGCGTGCTCGAGGACGGCGTCCTCGCCGAGCACTACGTCGCCCGCTCGCAGGAGGCGTCGCTCATCGGCAACGTCTACCTCGGCCGCGTGCAGAACGTCCTCCCGAGCATGGAGGCCGCCTTCGTCGACATCGGACGCGGGCGCAACGCCGTGCTCTACTCCGGCGAGGTCGACTGGGACGCCGCGAACAACGCCGGCGGCCCCCGCCGGATCGAGCTCGCGCTCAAGCCCGGCGACCGGGTCCTCGTCCAGGTCACGAAGGACCCCGTCGGCCACAAGGGCGCCCGTCTCACGAGCCAGATCTCGCTCCCCGGCCGCTACCTCGTCTACGTGCCCAACGGCTCGATGAACGGCATCTCGCGGAAGCTCCCGGACACCGAGCGCGCCCGCCTGAAGAAGATCCTCAAGGAGGTGCTGCCCGAGAACGTGGGCGTCATCGTCCGGACCGCGGCCGAGGGCGCCACGGAGGAGCAGCTGACCGTCGACGTCGAGCGCCTGACCGCGCAGTGGACGGCTCTCAGCGCGAAGGCCGCGACCGGGCAGGCTCCCGCTCTCCTGCACAGCGAGCCGGACCTGCTGATCAAGATCGTCCGCGACGTCTTCAACGAGGACTTCGAGAAGATGGTCATCGCAGGCGACGACGCCCGCGAGACCATCGAGCTCTACCTCAGCCAGGTCGCCCCCGATCTGCTCGAGCGCGTCGAGGTCTACACGGGTGACAAGGACGCGTTCGACGAGTTCCGCATCACGGAGCAGATCGAGAAGGCGCTGGAGCGCAAGGTGTGGCTGCCCAGCGGCGGCTCGCTCGTGATCGACCGCACCGAGGCGATGACCGTGGTCGACGTCAACACCGGCAAGTTCGTCGGCTCGGGCGGGAACCTCGAGGAGACGGTCACGAAGAACAACCTGGAGGCGGCCGAGGAGATCGTCCGCCAGCTGCGCCTGCGCGACATCGGCGGCATCATCGTCGTCGACTTCATCGACATGGTGCTCGAGTCCAACCGCGACCTCGTGCTCCGCCGCCTGGTCGAGTGCCTGAGCCGCGACCGGACGAAGCACCAGGTCGCCGAGGTCACCTCGCTCGGCCTCGTGCAGATGACCCGCAAGAAGCTGGGCCTGGGCCTGCTCGAGACCTTCAGCGAGAACTGCGAGATCTGCGCCGGACGCGGCGTCATCGTCCACCACGACCCCGTGCTCAAGCACCGGTCGACCGCCGCTCCGCAGCAGGAGCAGCGCCGCCGGGGCAAGGGCGGCGAGCAGCAGCCCGCCGCCTCCGGGCGCTCGAACGGCGGGCAGAACGGACAGGGCGCGCCGGCGACCAAGCCGGTCAGCACCCACGCCATCACGGACGACGCGAAGAACGCGCTCGCGCAGATCGCCGCCAGCACCATCCACCCCCAGGCCGTGCGCCAGGCGGCGGAGGAGGCGGCCGCGCTGGTCGAGGACGCCGCCGAGACCGTCGAGGCCATGGCGCCGGAGGAGTCCGCCACGGCTCCCGAGGAGCAGCCGTCCGAGCCGAGTCGTCGCGGCGAGCGTCCCGCCCGGGGCGAGCGCCGTCGTCGCAGCCGCGACCGCGAGCCGCGCCAGGAGGCCGCCGAGACGGCGTCCGTCGAGTCGGCTCCCGTCGAGACCCCGGTCGAGGAGGAGATCGAGCCGGCCGTTGCCGCGCCGATCCTCGACATCCCGATCGCGCCGGTCACGCCTCCGCGCCGCGTCCGCAGCGAGGTCGCCGAGCACCTGCTCGACTCCGTGCTCGACGCTCTGCCGGCCCCGAAGCAGCCCGGCCAGGGCCGTGCGAAGAGCCGTCGCGTCACGACGGCCGCGCTCACCGGAGTCGCGGTCATCCCCGAGCAGACCCCGCGCCGCGCCGACCAGTAGCGCGACCCGGTGTCAGGAGGGCCCGGTGCCCGGCGAGAGCCGGCGCCGGGCCCTCTCGGCGTCCCGGTCGCGCCCGCGGACGCGGAGCCCGCTCCGCCTCAGCCGCTCGACCAGCTCCCGCGCGCCGACGGGGACCGCGCCCGCGGCGACGAGCTCGTCGATCCGCTCGTCGGGCACGTCGTAGTGGTCCAGGTCGAAGCCGCGCTCGGGCACGCCGAGACGGCGCGCGAAGTCGTGGAGCTCCTCGAGCGAGACGTCGCTCACGAGGTGCGCCCACAGCCGGCCGTGCGCCGGCCAGCGCGCGGCGTCGACGAGGATGGCCATTCCCCGATCGTAGGCGGCGCGCCGTCCGTCCACGCGCCTCCTCCTCGACTATCGTGACGGGGTCGCCGGTCGGGTGGACACGGCTTCGCAGTCGTGTGCGTTTGACCGTGGAGCGCGGATCCCGTACTCTTGACCGTTGGTGTGGCGCGATCCATGTGCTCACGCAGATTTCCGTTGTCGCTCCGCCCCTCACGGGGCGCGGGCCGCGGTGCCGGTTCCCTCGTGTCGTGAGGAGACGGGTACGAACCGGAAGACCGGGGCTCAGCCCCGTCCCTACAAGCCCCGGACGAGGCCTCCGCTCCGTCCAGACGAGAAACAGGTACGAGAAGTGGTTTACGCAGTTGTGCGCGCCGGCGGTCGGCAGGAGAAGGTCGAGGTCGGCACCATCGTGACGATGGACCGCGTCAAGGCCGACGAGAACGGCACCGTGCAGCTTCCTGCCGTGCTGCTCGTCGACGGTGAGTCGATCACCTCGGACGCGGCGACCCTCGCGGGCGTCACCGTCACCGCCGAGGTGCTCGAGGACCTCCGCGGTCCGAAGATCATCATCCAGAAGTTCAAGAACAAGACCGGTTACAAGAAGCGCCAGGGGCACCGTCAGGACCTCACGCGCGTCAAGGTCACTGGCATCAAGTAGTCCTGCAAAGGAATTGAGCTGACCTGCGGAGCGAGCCATCGCCCTGCAGGGCAACAGCACGGGGCTGCGGCCCCCCGGTCTCGAGGAGATGAGAAATGGCACACAAGAAGGGCGCGAGCTCCACTCGCAACGGTCGCGACTCGAACGCGCAGCGTCTCGGCGTCAAGCGCTTCGGCGGCCAGGTCGTGAACGCGGGCGAGATCATCGTCCGCCAGCGCGGCACGCACTTCCACCCCGGCGCGAACGTCGGACGCGGTGGCGACGACACCCTGTTCGCCCTCTCGGCGGGCGCTGTCGAGTTCGGCAGCAAGGGCGGCCGCAAGGTCGTCAACATCGTGGCGGCCGCCCAGTAGGGTCGACCTCCTCGGCCGAACAGGCACAGGACGCAAGGGGCGGGCTTCGGCTCGCCCCTTGCGCGTTTACCGGGGCACAGCCCCCCGGCGCCGGCATCCCGGCGCCGCACGCACTCACGGACGGATTCACACCATGGTCACCTTCGTCGACAACGTCACGCTGCATCTGCGTGCCGGCCACGGCGGCAACGGCTGCGTCTCCGTCCGTCGCGAGAAGTTCAAGCCGCTCGCCGGCCCCGACGGCGGCAACGGCGGGCACGGGGGCGACATCGTCCTCGTCGCCGACCCGCAGACGACGACGCTGCTCGCCTACCACCGCCACCCGCACCGCAGCTCCGAGAACGGCGGTCCCGGCATGGGCGACCACCGCGCGGGCGGGAACGGCGAGCTCATGGAGCTCCCCGTCCCGGTCGGCACGGTCGTCAAGTCGCCGGACGGCGACCAGCTGATCGACATGGACGAGCCCGGCCTCCGGTTCGTCATCGCTCCGGGCGGGCAGGGCGGGCTCGGGAACGCCTCTCTCGCCACCACGAAGCGCAAGGCGCCCGGCTTCGCGCTGCTCGGCACGCCGGGCTGGGAGGGCGACGTCGTCCTCGAGCTGAAGACCGTCGCGGACGTCGCGCTCGTCGGATTCCCCTCGGCGGGCAAGTCGAGCCTCGTCGCGGCGATCTCGGCGGCCAAGCCGAAGATCGCGGACTACCCGTTCACGACCCTCGCGCCCAACCTCGGCGTCGTGCAGGCGGGGGAGTCGCGCTTCACCGTCGCCGACGTGCCCGGTCTCATCGAGGGCGCGAGCGAGGGCAAGGGCCTGGGCCTGGAGTTCCTCCGCCACGTCGAGCGCTGCACCGCCCTCGTCCACGTGCTCGACTGCGCCACGCTCGAGCCCGGCCGCGACCCGCTGACCGACCTCGACATCATCCTCGGGGAGCTGGCGGCGTACCCCGTCGGCGACGGACAGGTGCCGCTGATCGAGCGGCCGCAGCTGATCGCGCTCAACAAGGTCGACGTGCCCGAGGCCCAGGAACTGGCCGACTTCGTCCGGGCCGACCTCGAGGGCCGCGGCTACCGCGTGTTCGAGATCTCGACGGTGAGCCACTCGGGACTCCGCCAGCTGACGTTCGCCCTCGCCGAGATCGTCGAGAAGCACCGCCTCGAGCTCGCCGCCGTGCCGCGGGTGGAGCGCATCACCATCCGCCCCCGCGCCGTGGACGAGAAGGACTTCGAGATCCGGGTCGAGGGCGGCTCGTACGGCAACGTGTACCGGGTCCTGGGCACCAAGCCCGTGCGCTGGGTCGCGCAGACCGACTTCACGAACGACGAGGCCGTCGGCTTCCTCGCCGACCGCCTGGCCAAGCTCGGAGTCGAGAACGGCCTGTTCTCGGCTGGAGCGGTCGCGGGCTCCACCGTCGTCATCGGCCCCGGCGACGGCGTCGTCTTCGACTGGGAGCCGACCCTCACCTCGACGGCCGAGCTCATCACCGCGCCCCGCGGAACGGACCTCCGCCTCGAGGACAACCGGCGCAAGACCCGCAACGAGCGTCGCGAGGACTACTTCGAGCGGATGGACGCCAAGGCCGAGGCCCGCGCGGAGCTCGAGCGCGAGCGCCAGGGCGGCGTCTGGCGCGTCGCCGACGAGGGCGACGGCACGGAGGCCGGCGAGGAGAGCTGACTCCCGCCGCCGGGGTCGTCTGCCTCTACACTGGCCGGATGCCGCAGACGACCCCCGACAGCAGTGCGCTGACCGAGCGGTTCGCCGCTTCCCGTGCCGCGTCGCGCTCCCTCCGCAGTGCGACCACCGACCTCAAGAACCGGGCTCTGCTCGCCATCGCCGACGCGGTGCGCTCGAGCGCCGCGCGCGTCGTCCCGGCGAACGAGCTCGACCTCCAGCGGGGTCGCGAGAGCGGGATGAGCGCGGGCCTGCAGGACCGCCTCCGCCTCGATGCGGCGCGCCTGGGGTCCCTCGCCGACGCCGTCGTCGCGGTCGTCGGGCTCACCGATCCGGTCGGGCAGACGGTGCGGGGATCGAACCTGCCCAACGGCGCCTCCCTCACCCAGGTGCGGGTCCCGTTCGGCGTCGTCGGAGCGATCTACGAGGCGCGCCCGAACGTCACCATCGACATCGCGGCGCTCGCCCTCAAGAGCGGGAACGCCGTGATCCTGCGTGGAGGCACGGCCGCGGAGAACACGAACCGCGTCCTGGTGGAGCTGCTGCAGGAGGCCGTCGCCTCCGTCGGCCTGCCCGCCGAGCTGGTGCAGACGGTCGACGACCACGGCCGCGAGGGCGCGAAGGCCCTCATGCGAGCGCGCGGCTACGTCGACGTCCTGGTGCCGCGGGGGAGCGGCGGCCTCATCGAGTCGGTCGTGACGGAGTCGACGGTCCCCGTGATCGAGACGGGCGCCGGAGTCGTCCACGTCTTCCTCGACGCCAGTGCCGACGAGCAGTGGGCCGTGGACATCGTCCACAACGCCAAGGTGCAGCGTCCGAGCACCTGCAACGCCCTCGAGACCCTCCTCGTCCACCGCGACGCCGCCGAGCGCCTCCTCCCGCCCGTGCTCGGCCGGCTCGCGGAAGCGGGAGTGACCGTGCACGGCGACGAGCGCGTCGCGGCGCTCTGGCCCGACGCGGTGCCCGCCACCGACGAGGACTGGTCCGCGGAGTACTACTCGCTCGACGTCGCCGTCGCGATCGTCGACGACCTCGACGCCGCGATGGCCCACATCGACCGGTACTCCACCCACCACACCGAGTCGATCGTGACGAACGACCTCCGGAGCGCCGAGCGCTTCCTCGCCGAGGTCGACTCCGCGGTCGTGATGGTCAACGCCTCCACCCGCTTCACCGACGGCGGGGAGTTCGGGTTCGGCGCCGAGGTCGGCATCTCGACGCAGAAGCTGCACGCTCGGGGCCCCATGGGTCTTCCCGAGCTGACCAGCACGAAGTGGCTGCTGCGCGGCGCGGGACAGGTCCGCGCCTAGCGCCCGGACCGGCGATCCGGCGTCGAGCGGCGTCCGGGTAGACTCGTCGGAGCCCCGCCGGGGCGACCACGACCTCCAAGGAGCACTGCATGTCCCTCGCGACGACCGTCCTCGCCGAAGCAGCGGCCCACACGGAGCTGCCGTTCCCCCCGATCGTCTTCGGCCTGATCGCCGCCATCGCCTTCACGGCCCTCGGCTTCGTCACCTGGAGCTACCGCGACGTGGCGAACCGCCACTCGCACAAGACCGGCGCCGGCTCCCACGACCAGCACGGTCACGGACACTAGGCGGGGAGCCCAGCGATCGTGACGTCCGCCGCGAGCGGAGGCCCGCGGCGTCCGCGCATCGGCGTCATGGGCGGCACCTTCGACCCGATCCACCACGGTCACCTGGTCGCCGCCTCCGAGGTGGCCCAGTCGTTCGACCTGGACGAGGTCGTCTTCGTGCCCACCGGCCAGCCGTGGCACAAGAAGACGGTGACCTCCGCCGAGCACCGGTACCTGATGACGGTGATCGCGACGGCGTCGAACCCGCGCTTCACCGTCAGCCGCGTCGACGTGGACCGGATCGGCACGACCTACACGATCGACACCCTGCGCGACATCCACGCCGCGCACCCCGACGCCGAGCTGTTCTTCATCACCGGCGCGGACGCGGTCGCTCAGATCCTGAGCTGGAAGGACTACGACGAGCTGTGGGAGCTGGCCCACTTCGTCGCCGTCAGCCGGCCGGGGCACGTCCTCAACGTTTCGGGATTGCCGGCCCAGGACGTATCCTTGTTGGAGATTCCGGCACTGGCGATCTCCTCGACCGACTGTCGGAGCCGCGTCAACCGGGGTCATCCGGTCTGGTACCTGGTTCCCGACGGTGTCGTCCAGTACATCTCGAAGCACCACCTGTATCGGAGCACGTCATGACAGTTCAGCCCGAGGAGAAGCCGCTCACCCGGCGCGAGATCCGCGAGCGCGAGAGGCGCGAGGCCGGTGCGGCCACGACCGCCGCGGTTCCGACGACGTCCCGCCGAGCTGCCACCGCGACCGCCACCACCGCCGGCGACATGCCGGTGCTGACCCCCACCCAGGCCCTGCGGATCACCCCGGTCGAGCCGAGCCCCGCGAGCGAGCCCGACCTGCGCACCTCCTCGATGGAGATCGTCGCCACCGAGAACGCCACGGGCCGCCAGCTGACCCGTCGGGAGCTGCGCGCACTGCTGGCGCAGCAGCAGGCGGAGAAGGTCGCCGCGGCACCGGAGGCGGAGCCGCCCGCCGACGAGGAGCGGTCCGACGACGAGGAGCGGTCCGACGACGAGCCCTCCGACGACGTCGAGGGCGCCCTCGACCGCGCCTCGGCGCTCCCGCCGACCGGGGCGGTCCCCGTGATCGAGGCGGCCGACGAGTCCCGTGATGCGGAGCCGGTGCCCGAGGGTGCAGCGGAGCAGGAGCCGGAGGGCGACGAGGACGTCGTCACCGAGGACGCCCCCGAGGCGTCCGAGAAGGAGGCGGACGAGTCCGCGGCCGATGCGACCGCGGACGCCGACGAGGCCGAGGTGCACGAGGCCGAGATCGAGAGCTCCTCCTCCGACGACGAGACGCCGTCCGCGGACGCCTCCGACGAGCGGGACGCGGACGACGAGCAGCCGACGGCCGGCGAGCAGCCCGAGCAGCCGCATCTGAACACCGCGCTCTTCGCGTCGGTGGGGGGATCCCTCGACATCGCCGACGAGAAGGCCACCGAGATCACCGGGAGCTTCGAGCCGCCGATCGAGCACCTCGCCATCACCGAGGAGCTCGACAGCAAGTCGAAGGAGGAGGTGGACGCCTCGTTCGACTCCCTCATCGCGAGCGGAGTCGCCGCCACCGGTGCCGTCACCACCACCAACGCGCTGATCCTGCCGACCACGGGTCCCGGCGCGACCGTCGGCACGGACACGGGGGAGATCCTCGTCACCGGCTCGTTCGACCTCCCGCGCAGCCTCGGCTCCACGGGCCAGCACCCGAACCTCTACGACTCGCCCGATGTGGACCGCTACGTCGACCGCATCGACCGCGAGCAGCCCGTCGGCGAGTCCGAGCCGGTCCGGGCGTCCAGCGCCGTCTCCACCCACGCCGCCGGCACTTCGATGATCGCGCCGCAGAAGCGCGCCGGCGTGAGCGTCCCGGTGGTCCTCGCGATCACCGCGGCCGTCCTGCTGGTCGGCGCGATCGCGCTGTTCATCGGCGGCTTCGTGCTCAACATCTTCTGATCTCCACCACCGACACTGAAGGCTTCATGACTGCGACCGATTCCGCCCGCGCCCTGCTCCAGCTCGCGGCCACCGCCGCCGACTCCAAGGGCGGTGAGGACCTCGTCGCCCTCGACGTCTCGGGGCCGCTGCCGCTGGTCGACATCTTCCTCCTCGCCACCGGCCGCTCCGAGCGCAACGTGGTCGCGATCGCGAACGAGGTGGAGGACCGCCTGAACGACTCCGGCGCCAAGCTGCTGCGCCGCGAGGGCCGTGCGGAGGGCCGCTGGATCCTCCTCGACTTCGGCGACCTCGTCGTGCACGTCTTCCACGAGGAGGACCGCATGTACTACTCGCTCGAGCGCCTCTGGAAGGACTGCCCGACGGTGCCGTTCACCCTCGAGCAGCCTGTCGCCGTCGACTCGTCAACGTCCTCGAATTGACGAACACGCCCGGCGACAGCACTCGATTTCACTTCACGCGAATCGTGTTGTAGTTTATTCGAGTTGCTTCCGCCGGGCGGAGACAGCGCAAGACAGCACGAAGCAAGACAGAACAGAACATGGGTCCGTGGCGCAGCTGGTAGCGCACCTGCATGGCATGCAGGGGGTCAGGGGTTCGAATCCCCTCGGATCCACCGAAAAGGTCCGCACTCCTCCGGGAGTGCGGACCTTCGTCGTTCCCGGCGCTACAGGGTCGGGCGCCGTCCTGTCCGGCGCCGTCCTGTCCGGCTCAGGCCGGTCAGGCCAGCCAGGACCGTGCCCGTCCGGCCACCGGGTCCCCCTGCTGGTCACGCACGGGTCGGCCCGACCGGCTCCACATGGCCGCCGCATCCGGCGAGGAATCCGGAGAGCTCGCCCCAGGCGTCCTCCCCGATCGTGGTGTTCGGGCGCCGTGCGAGATCGGCCAGAGCGTCCGTCAGCTCGTCGACTCCCGTCAGGATCCTCGTCCGTGCCGCTCCCGTGCCCTGCCATCCGGGCGCGTACGTCCTGACGTCGGGGTGGCTGTAGAGCACGGCCGTCTCGAACCACGGCGTGGGCAGACCGTTCAGGGCCAGGTGCTCCTTGAGCCTCGCGGCCTGGATCCGGACCTGCCGGGCGGGGACGTGCTGCTCGACATGCGTGCGCACCGTCCACCGCGACACCGTCCCCGGTGCGATCTGAACCGCGAAGGCCTCGGGCAGTGCATCCTCGTCGAGGAGGACGCCGTAGGAGGGGTGGACGGTACCGGGTCGCACGCCGTCGAAGACGACCCCCTGCCAGTACTTGGCCTCGATGATGAGCGCGCCGTGCCGGGTGAGCAGCAGATGGTCGATCTGCGCGAGGAAGCGGCGCGTCGTGCGCGCCTCGACCGGTACGAAGACGACGTTCGTGGCGAGGACGCCGGACAACCCCGCCGAGGCGCACGCCTCCCGGATCAGGGTGTGCGAGACGGCCTCGCTGCTCCAGGTCCTGGCGAGCGCGTCACGGGTCTGCTCGGCCTCCTCCTGCGCCGTCTCGAGCTCGGTACGACTGAGGTCGCGCTCGGCGTCGCGCGCGCGCGTCAGTGCCTTCAGCGCCGCCTCGTGGCTCCGGTCGCGCCCGGCGATCGTGCGCTGGTGCTCCTCCGAAGCCTCCTTCGCGGTCTGCTCCGCCGCCGCTTCCGCCGCAGTGCGCCGTCGGCGGCCGACGACGACCGTGATGAGGAGGGCCAGGAGCAGGGCGGCCGCGACGGCCCAGGGCAGGTACTCGTTCATGGTCCCCAGGCAAGCACGGACCACCGACCGTGCGCCGCGACGGCTCCCGATCGCGCCGCTCGGCAGACTGGCCGCAGTGCGCTCGCTCGTGCCCTGTCCGGACGTCTTCGTCGGCGTCCGCCTGCGCGCGCGGGCGGAGACCCCGACCCTGCGCCGGCCGATCGCGCGGGCGGAGCCCTACCGCCGCCTGCCGGACGCGATGCGCGACCAGCACGAGGTCCGGCCGACCGGCGTCGAGGGCACGCTGCTGGGCTTCGTCGGCCCGCAGCCGTTCCAGGGGATCAGCGTCGCCGGCCTGCACACGCACGTCGTCGACACCACCGGCGGGATCGGCGGCCACGTGCTCGCCGCCTCCGGAGTCGCGGGCCTGATCGAGATCGAGCGGTACAGCGGCATCACCGTCCGCGTGCCGGAGTCGGACGACCACCTGCGAGCCGACCTCGACGCGGCGGCCGACGCAGACGCCGCGATCCGCGCCGTGGACACCGACCACCCGCCCTGAGCGGCCCTACCCTGGACGCATGCCCTCACTGCGCGACGTCCACGCCGTCATCGACCGTCTCTGGCCCGAGGCGGCCGCCGAGAGCTGGGACGCGCCCGGCCTGGTCACCGGCGACCCCGACGCCGCGGTGGAGCGGATCCTGCTCACGGTCGACGTGGTCTCCGACACCGTCGCGGAGGCCGTCGACGGCGGTTACCAGCTCCTGGTCGCGCACCACCCGCTGCTGCTGCGCGGCGTCACCTCGATCGCCGAGGACGGCTACAAGGGCCGCCTGCTCGCGGACCTCATCCGGGGCGGCTGCGCACTGATCTCGGCCCACACGAACGCCGACATCGTCGCGGACGGCGTCTCGGACGTGATCGCGACCCGCCTCGGCCTGACCGGCACGACGCCGCTCGTCCCGGGCGCCGACCCGTCGATCGGGCTCGGCCGAGTGGGCGACCTGCCCGAGGAGGTGACGCTCGGACGCCTGGCCGGAGCCGTGGCCGAGCTCCTGCCGGCCACCGCAGGGGGAGTGCGGGCCGCGGGCGCCTACGAGACACCCGTGCGCCACGTGTCGCTCTGCGGGGGAGCGGGGGACTCGCTCCTGGACGCCCCCGCCGTCCGCACGAGCGACGTCTTCATCACCGCCGACCTCCGGCACCACCCGGCGTCCGAGGCGCGCGAGAAGGCCCTGCACGGCACCGGCCCCGCCCTCATCGACGTCTCGCACTGGGCGAGCGAGTGGCTGTGGCTCGACGTCGCCGCGACCGCGCTGCGGGAGGCCCTGCCCACGGTCACCGTCGAGGTGAGCGAGACCCGCACCGACCCGTGGGATTTCGCGATCGTGCACTGACCCGCCGCGGGCGCGGGAGAATGGACGCGGCGCGCCCGTACTGCGCGCCGGGAACGAGGACCGCCACGTGAAAGCCAGCCCCGCACACCAGCGCGAACTCCTGACTCTGGCGAGTCTGGACACGAGGGGCGCGCAGCTGCGCCACGCCCTCGCGACGCTCCCGCAGATCGCGCGGATCCAGGCGATGCAGGCCCGCGACAACGAGACCCGCCGCTCCCTCGCCGAGCGCACAGGGCGCCTCGAGGACGTGCGCACCGAGCTCGGGCGCATCGAGTCCGACGTCGGCGTGGTTGAGAAGCGGCTCACCCGCGATCGCGACCGCCTGCAGACCGCATCCGCGGCCAAGGACATCGCCGCGCTCGAGAGCGAGATCACCTCCCTCGTGAAGCGACGGGGAGACCTCGAGGACATCGAGCTGACCCTGATGGAGCGGATCGAGGGCATCGAGTCCGAGGTCGCCGCCGCTCAGGCCGAGCGCGACGAGGTCGTCGCCTCGCTCGGGACCCTCGCCGAGGAGCGCGACGCGCAGGCCGAGAAGCTCCGCGGCAAGCAGGAGGCGCTCGCCCGGGACCGGGCGGACCTGGTGACGACCCTTCCGGAGGACCTGGTCGAGCTGTACGAGAAGCAGCGCGCCCGCTACGGAGTCGGCGCGGCCCTCCTCCGCGGGAAGGTGTCGGAGGGGAGCGGCGTGGCCCTCACCGAGTCGGACCTCTCCTGGATCCGCGCCTCCGCTCCCGACGAGGTCGTCCTCTGCCCCGACAGCGGCTGCATCCTGGTGCGCGGCGAGGAGTCCACCCTCGCCTGAGCCGTACACTGGACGGGCGAACGGGCCGGCAAGACGGTCGCGTCACCGCGGCGAGAGCCGTGGTGCCGAGGAACGTCCGGGCTCCGCAGAGCAGGGCGGTGGGCAACACCCACCCGGGGCGACCCGCGAGACAGTGCCACAGAGAACAGACCGCCGTCGGCTCCGGCCGGCGGTAAGGGTGAAACGGTGGTGTAAGAGACCACCAGGGGCCGGAGTGATCCGGTCCGCTCGGTAAACCTCGCCCGGAGCAAGGTCAGACAGAGGACGATGCGGCTGCTCGTCGGGTCCTCGGGTAGACCGCTGGAGGGTCACGGCGACGTGGCTCCGAGAGAGATGGCCGTCCAGCGCCCGCCGAGAGGCGCGGCGTGAACAGAACCCGGCGTATCAGCCGACCCCTTCGCCACGAGATGCCCCGCCCCTGCGGGGCATCTCGCGTCTCCGCCGGTTGCTTCGCGCTCCCGCCCGCAGTCAGCGCGACGGCCTGCGGTGGCGGTTCCCGGGTCTCGATACACCCTTGCGCGGCTACTCGTTGAGACTGGCGCATGCCATCTCTCGCGCTGCCTCCTGCGGACGAAGCGGTGCATCACGACGTCCGGAAGGCGACGGTCCCGGAGGACGGTCCTGAGGCGCCGCTGCGGATCGACCGCCGAGGACCAGGTGCCCCCGCCCCGTCGTGGCTCACCGCAACGACTGGACCCCGAAGGTCTGATCACGTCCGTCCGCCATGGCGCCACGCACCAGGCGAACCGGCGAAGCGCGTGCCAGCGTTTCGCCGTAGCCGTCCGCACCCCGCTCCCCGGAACGCGTCACCTCCCGAGGCCGACCGCGCCTCGGCGGGCGGGGACCGCCGAGGAAAAAGACTCAGCCCCGCCCTGCGAGCGCGGCCGCGCCGAGGATGCCGGCGTTGTTGCGGAGCGCCGCCGGGATGATCGGGGTGCGCAGGTCGAGCAGGGGGAGGAACTCGTCGTGGTGCTTGGAGATGCCGCCGCCGACGATGAAGAGATCGGGCCAGAGCAGCGCCTCGAGGTGGGAGTAGTAGCGCTGCAGGCGCTTCGCCCAGTGCTTGTAGTCGAGGTCGTCGCGCTCCTTGGCGGCGAACGAGGCCTTCTTCTCGTAGTCGCCGCCGTGGATCTCGAGGTGGCCGAGCTCGGCGTTGGGGATGAGGATCCCGTCGTGGATCTGCGCCGTCCCGATGCCGGTGCCGAGGGTGGTCATGATGACCAGGCCCTCCTTGTCCTTCGCCGCTCCGAAGCGCGACTCGGCGTAGCCCGCCGCATCGGCGTCGTTGACGAAGAAGATGTTCCGGCCGATCGCGTCCTCGAACAGCTTCTCGGCCTCGAGGCCGATCCACTCGTCCGACACGTTCGCCGCCGACATCGTCCGTCCGTGGACGACGACGGCGGGGAAGCAGATGCCGACCGGGGTGTCCGAGGGCAGGTCCGGGATCCTCTCGAGGATCTGCTGGACGGTGGCGACGATGTCCTTCGGCGTGCCGCCCGGGGGAGTGGCGAGCTTCATCCGGTCGCTGAGCAGAGTGCCCGCGGCCAGGTCCACCGAGGCCCCCTTGATGCCCGTTCCCCCGATGTCGATCCCGATGGCGGTCGCCGCAGCAGTCATAGCGGCCATGCTAGCGAAGGGCGGGGGTGCGGACCGACGCGGGCTGCGGCGTAGGATCGCGGCATGGCTGACGGCGACGCGAACTCCTGGTGGTACAACCTCAAGGCCGGCACGGTGGAGCAGGGATTCGTGTCCCCCTCCGTCGACCGGGTGGGACCCTTCTCCTCTCGCGAGGAGGCGGAGCACGCCCTCGAGCGGCTGCACGAGAACAGCCGCAAATGGGCCGAGGAGGACGCCGCCGAGGACCGCTGACCGCGGCTACTCGTAGCTGTGCTCGGCGCCGGGGTAGGCGCCGGACTCCACGTCGTCCCGGTACGCGGTGACCGCTCCGGTGAGCACGCCGCGCAGATCCGCGTACTGCTTCACGAAGCGGGGGATGCGGCCGGTGGTGAATCCGGCGAAATCCGTCCACACGAGCAGCTGTCCGTCGACGTGCGGTCCCGCTCCGACTCCGATCGTCGGGATGCGCAGCTCCTCCGTCACCTGACGTGCCGCGTCCGCGGGCACCATCTCGAGGACGACGGCGAACGCCCCGGCCTCCTGGACGGCTCGCGCGTCGGCGAGCAGCTGCTCGATGCCCTCGCCGCGCCCCTGCACCATGTGGCCGCCGAGCCCGTGCTCGCTCTGCGGCGTGAAGCCGATGTGCGCCATCACGGGGATGCCCGCCTCGACGATGCGCCGGATCTGCTCGGCGGAGCGGACCCCGCCCTCGAGCTTCACCGCGTGCGCGTGCGTCTCCTTCATGAAGCGGAACGCCGTGTGCAGCGCGTCGTCGGCACCCGACTCGTAGGAGCCGAAGGGCATGTCGGCGACGACGAAGGCGCGCTCGACGGCTCCTGCGACGGCGCGCGCCAGCGGGATGAGCTCGTCGACGGTGACGGGCAGAGTGGTGTCGTAGCCGAGCACCGTGTTGCCGGCGGAGTCGCCCACGAGGAGGAAGTCGATCCCGGCGTCGTCGAAGATCTTCGCCGTCAGCTGGTCGTAGCTGGTCAGCCCGGTGATGCGGACACCGGAGTCCTTCGCGTTCTGGAAGTGGCGGGTTCGAACGCGTTTCACGGGCTGCGCTGACATGGGCGCCAGTCTACGGCGCGCCTCGGGCGCCCCGCGGGCCCCGGTCGGAGGCAGTAGCCTGAGGGTCGAAACAGGAGGGGTCTGGATGGACAAGCAACGGGACTTCGTTCTTCGCACCATTGAAGAGCGAGGGATCAAATTCGTTCGCCTCTGGTTCACCGACGTCGTCGGCACGCTGAAGTCGGTCGCGATCGCGCCGGCCGAGGTGGAGGGCGCGTTCGCGGAGGGGCTCGGCTTCGACGGCTCCGCCATCGAGGGCCTCACCCGCTCCTTCGAGGCCGACGTCCTCGCGCATCCGGACCCGTCGACCTTCCAGATCCTCCCGTGGCGCGGAGAGATCGACCCGACGGCGCGGATGTTCTGCGACATCACGACGCCCGACGGCCAGCCCGCCGTCGCCGACCCGCGCAACGTGCTCAAGCGCACGCTGGCGAAGGCGGCCGAGCGCGGGTTCACCTTCTACACGCACCCCGAGATCGAGTTCTACCTCCTCAAGTCGTCGTCCTTCGGCGCCGAGGGTCCGGAGCCGGTCGACTCCGCCGGGTACTTCGACAACGTCCCCGGAGGCACGGCGCACGACTTCCGCCGCCGCTCCGTGCGCATGCTGGAGGATCTGGGCATCTCGGTCGAGTTCAGCCACCACGAGGCGGGCCCCGGCCAGAACGAGATCGACCTCCGCTACGCGGACGCGCTCACCACGGCCGACAACATCATGACCTTCCGCACCGTGATCAAGGAGGTGGCGATCGAGCAGGGCGTCTATGCGACCTTCATGCCGAAGCCGCTCTCCGGGCACCCCGGCTCGGGCATGCACACCCACCTCTCGCTCTTCGAGGGCGACGTGAACGTGTTCTACGAGCAGGGCGCCCAGTACCAGCTCTCGAAGCTCGGCCGTCAGTTCATCGCGGGCCTGCTCAAGCACGCCCCCGAGATCACCGCCGTGACGAACCAGTTCGTCAACTCCTACAAGCGGCTCTGGGGCGGCGACGAGGCGCCCAGCTACGTCTCGTGGGGCCACAACAACCGGTCCGCCCTCGTGCGCGTTCCGCTCTACAAGCCCAACAAGGGGCAGTCGTCGCGCATCGAGTACCGGGCGCTGGACTCCGCGGCGAACCCCTACCTGGCGTACTCGCTGCTCCTGGCGGCCGGGCTCAAGGGCATCGAGGAGGGCTACGAGCTCCCGGCCGAGGCCGAGGACAACGTGTGGGCCCTCTCGGACGCGGAGCGCCGGGCGCTCGGCTACGGCGCTCTGCCCGCCAGCCTCGACCGCGCCATCTCGCTGATGGAGGAGTCCGAGCTCGTGGCCGAGACGCTGGGCGAGCAGGTGTTCAACTTCGTGCTGCTCAACAAGCGGAAGGACTGGGCCGAGTACCGCGCCCAGGTCACGCCGTACGAGCTGCGCAGCAATCTCGAGATGCTCTGACGCCTCGGCCATGCCCCGCGAACGCTCCCTCCGCGATGTCGCACGCCTCGGCTTCGCCGCGCTCGGCGAGACCGGGGCACGGCTGGCCGAGGCGGAGGAGCTGGCCGGGCGGCAGCTCGAGTCGGTGCTGCCCTCCTTCGCCCGGGTGGCGGACCCGGACGAGGCGCTGCTCGCTCTGATCGACCTGCTGCGACGGCACCGCGACAGCATGGACGCGGTCCTCGCCGACGACGAGGCCCTGACCCGGCTGCTTCTGGTGGTGGGGGCCTCCTCCGGCCTCGCCGACTTCCTCCAGCGCCGGCCCGACGAGCTGGCCAGCGTGCTCGAGCCGGTGCGCACGCTCCCCGGGCGCGCCGAGATGAAGGCCGAGTTGCTCGAGTCGGTCGGCGCCGTCGACGGCTTCTCGTCGCTCCGGGAGGAGGCGGGCTGGACGGCGTTGCGCGTGCGGTACCGCCGCCTCCTCACCAGGATCGTCGTCCACGACCTGAGCCAGGCCGACCCCGTCGCGGCGATCGACCGGGTGACGAGGGCGCTGGCCGACCTCGCCGGAGCCGCGCTGGAGGCGTCCCTCGCCGTGGCGCGGACCGAGCTGGTCGAGGGCGCGGGCCCGGGTCGCTTCGGCCGCGACGAGGTCGCCGCCACCCGCTTCGCCGTCATCGGCATGGGCAAGGCGGGAGCGTCCGAGCTCAACTACGTCAGCGACGTCGACGTGATCTTCGTCGCCGAGGGCGACCCGGAGAAGGAGCTGACGAACGCCCGTGCGATCGACGTCGCCACCCGGCTCGCCGTGCTCCTCATGCGCGGAACCTCTGCGCTGGCGATGGAGCCGGAGCTCTGGGAGGTCGACCCGAACCTGCGCCCGGAGGGCAAGCAGGGCGCGCTCGTGCGCACCCTCGAGTCGCACATCACCTACTACGACCGGTGGGCGAAGAGCTGGGAGTTCCAGGCGCTGCTCAAGGCGCGTCCGCTCGCCGGCGACCAGGAGCTGGGGCGGGCGTACGTCGACGCGGTCGCGCCCAAGGTCTGGTCGAGCGCCTCCCGCGAGAACTTCGTCGAGTCGGTGCAGCGGATGCGGGAGCGGGTCACCGAGAACATCCCGCAGAACGACGTCCACTACCAGATCAAGCTCGGGCCCGGCGGCCTGCGCGACATCGAGTTCACGGTGCAGCTGCTCCAGCTCGTCCACGGGCAGACCGACGACGAGATCCGCATGCCCGGGACTCTGCTCGCCCTGGGCGCCCTCGCCGACCGCGGGTACATCGGCCGCTCCGCCGCCGAGGAGTTCGCGCAGGACTACCGAGCACTCCGGCTGCTCGAGCACCGCCTCCAGCTGCGGCGCCTGCGACGCACGCACCTGATGCCGCGGGACGAGCACGAGCTGCGGACCCTCGCCCGCTCCAGCGGGCTCGCCCGCACGGCGGAGGAGCTGCTGAGCGTCTGGAACGGGATCAAGCACCGCGTCCGGGGCCTGCACGAGCGCCTGTTCTACCGTCCGCTGCTCTCCGCGGTCGCCGCGCTCTCCGACGGCGGCGCCGAGCTGTCCACCGGCCAGGCGGAGGCGCGCCTCGCCGCCATCGGCTTCGCGGACGCCCGCGGGGCGCTCGGCCACATCGCCGCGATGACCTCGGGCGTCTCGCGTCGCGCGAGCATCCAGCGCCACCTCGTGCCGGTGATGCTGCAGTGGTTCGCCGACGGACCGGACCCCGACTACGGCCTGCTCGCGTTCCGGCGCCTCAGCGACGCACTGGGCGGGACGCCCTGGTTCCTCCGGATGCTGCGCGACTCGTCCGGAGCCGCCAAGCGGCTCACCACGGTGCTCTCCGGATCGCGCTTCGTCGGCGAGCTGCTCGACCGCATCCCGGAGTCGGCGGCCTGGCTCGAGGACGACGACGCCCTCCGCCCCCGTAGCGCCGCCCAGCTCGCCGAGGAGGTGCGCGCCGTGCTCGCCCGGCACGAGACGCCCGACGCGGTCGCCTCAGTCCTCCGCTCGATGCGCCGGCGCGAGGTGCTGCGGACCGCCATGGGGGGCGTGCTCGGTCTCAGCTCGATCGAGGAGATCGCGACCAGCCTCACCGACATCATCAGCGCACTGCTGGGCGGCGTGCTCGCCGCCATCCGGCGCGGCAGTGCGACCCGGCCCGGCGCCGACGCGGAGTTCGCGATCATCGGCATGGGCCGGTACGGGGGAGCGGAGCTGGGCTTCGGCTCCGACGCCGACGTGATGTACGTCCAGCGACCCGGCACCGCCGAGCCGCACCAGGCCCAGCTCTACTCGCAGTTCGTCGTCGCCGAGCTGGTCCGGCTCACGGAGGACTCCCGCCTGCCGCTCGACCTCGACGCCGACCTGCGGCCCGAGGGCAAGAACGGGCCCCTCGTGCGCTCCCTCGACTCCTACCGCGCCTACTACGCCCGCTGGTCGCTGACCTGGGAGGCGCAGGCGCTGCTCCGGGCGCGGGGAGTGGCGGGGGACCAGGCGCTCATCGAGGACTTCGAGGAGCTGGCTGACGGGGTCCGCTACCCGGGAGCGGTCTCCGACCGCGACATCCGCGAGGTGAAGCGGATCAAGGCACGGGTCGAGAGCGAGCGTCTGCCGCAGGGCGCCGACCCCCGCCGTCACCTCAAGCTCGGCCGTGGATCGCTGAGCGACGTCGAGTGGCTGGTGCAGCTCCTCCAGCTGCAGCACGCGCGGCGGACCCCGGCGCTGCGGACCACCTCGACCCTCACCGCCCTCGCGGTCGCGGAGGAGGAGGGCATGGTCGGCCCGCAGGACGCGGAGCGGCTGCGTGCCGCGTGGATCCTCGCGTCCCGTGTCCGCTCGGGCACCACGCTCTGGGGCAACCGCACCAGCGACGTCCTCCCGACCGACCGCCGGCAGCTCGAGGGCGTCGCGCGCCTGCTGGAGTACCCGGCCGGGTCCGCGACGGCGCTCGAGGACGACTACCTCGGCGTGACCCGCCGCTCACGCGCGGTCTTCGAGCGCCTGTTCTACGGGCCGGCCGCGGGAGACGCTCCCTCCTACCGCTGACGCCCGCGCGCCGGGGACGGCGAAGGGCCGCCCCTCCGAGGAGGAACGGCCCTTCGGCAGTGCTGCGGGATCAGACCCCGTAGTACAGCTCGAACTCGAACGGGTGAGGACGCTGCGCGAGGGGCTTGATCTCCTTCTCGCGCTTGTACTCGATCCAGGTGTCGATGAGCTCCTGAGTGAACACGCCGCCCTGGAGGAGGAAGTCGTGGTCGGCCTCGAGGGCGTCGAGCGCCTCGCCCAGGGTCGCGGGGACCTGCGGGATGAGCTTCGCCTCCTCGGGGGGCAGCTCGTAGAGGTCCTTGTCGACCGGCTCGTGCGGCTCGATGCGGTTCTTGATGCCGTCGAGGCCCGCCATCAGCTGGGCGGCGAACGCGAGGTACGGGTTGCCGGAGGCGTCGGGCGCACGGAACTCGATGCGCTTGGCCTTCGGGTTCGTGCCGGTGATCGGGATGCGGATGGACGCGGAGCGGTTGCCGGCCGAGTAGACCAGGTTGACCGGCGCCTCGAAGCCCGGGATCAGGCGGTGGTACGAGTTGACCGTCGGGTTCGTGAACGCGAGGACGGCGGGAGCGTGCTTGAGCAGGCCGCCGATGTACCAGCGCGCGAGGTCCGAGAGACCGCCGTAGCCGTTCTCGTCGTAGAAGAGCGGCGTGCCGTCGTTCCACAGCGACTGGTGGGTGTGCATGCCCGAGCCGTTGTCGCCGAAGAGCGGCTTCGGCATGAACGTGGCGGTCTTGCCCCACTGCTCGGCCGTGTTCTTGACGATGTACTTGAACTTCAGGATGTCGTCCGCCGCGTGGACCATCGTGTCGAAGCGGTAGTTGATCTCGGCCTGGCCGCCGGTGCCCACCTCGTGGTGCGAGCGCTCGAGGATGAGGCCGGCGTCGATCAGCTTGAGGCAGATGTCGTCGCGGAGGTCGGCCTGCTTGTCGACGGGGCTCACCGGGAAGTAGCCGCCCTTGTAGGGCGTCTTGTTGCCGAGGTTGCCGCCCTCCTCGACGCGTCCCGAGTTCCAGGCGCCCTCGACCGAGTCGACGGAGTGGAACGCGGAGTTCTGCGTGATCTCGTAGCGGACGTCGTCGAAGATATAGAACTCCGCCTCGGGGGCGAAGAACGCGGTGTCGGCGATGCCGGTCGACGCGAGGTACTTCTCGGCCTTCTTCGCGACCTGGCGCGGGTCCTTGGAGTAGATCTCGCCGTTGCGCGGGTTGTAGATGTCGAAGACGAGGATCAGCGTGCGCTCGACGCGGAACGGGTCCACGTAGGCGGTGGTCACGTCAGGGATCAGCTGCATGTCCGATTCGTGGATGTTCGCGAATCCGCGGATCGAGGACCCGTCGAAGAGCTGACCGACGGAGAAGAACTCCTCATCGACAGTCGAGGCGGGGATGTTGAAGTGCTGCTGGACACCGGGGAGATCGGTGAACCGGATGTCGAGGAACTTGACGTCCGTGTCCTTGATGAACGAGAGCACCTCGGAAGAATCTTTAAACATGCAAAGGTCTCCAATGGCGTGACGGGGTGCTGCAGAGCGCAGCCGTTCCAGGGTAGTGACGGGGGGTTTCCCCACCGTGTCCCTGTTGTTTCCGACATGTTACGGGGCCCGTCCGGGGTCGGGCTCCACGTCGTCTGCCGGACCACCCGCTCCTCGGTCCGCTCCGAGACGCCGCGGATAGGATCGGAGGATGCCAGCCGCCGACCGCAGGACCTTCGCCGACGCCGCCCCGAGCTCGTACCCGGGGGAGCGTCTCGGCCTCCCCCGAGAGGGCCGCCTCTCGGTCGGACGGTCCGGCCGCCGCATCGCCGCCCTGGCCGTCGACTTCGCCGTCGCCGCTCTGCTGTCGCTCGCGTTCTTCGACTACGACCGCTGGGCGAGCCTGCTGCTGTTCGTCCTGCTGCAGGTCGTCTTCATCCCCACCATCGGCGGCAGCATCGGGCACCGCCTGCTCGGGATGCGCGTCATCCGTCTCGGCGGGGGCTGGGTCGGCGTGTGGCGCCCGATCGTGCGCTCTGTGCTGCTGGCCGTGCTGGTGCCGGCGCTCGTCTGGGACTCGGACCAGCGCGGCTTCCACGACAAGGTGGCCGGGACGGTTCTCGTCCGCTACTGACTCGCGCCGCAGACGAAGCAGGCCGGCCGGGAGAGATCCCGACCGGCCTGTCGCGTCGTGCGTCAGCGCGATCGCTGAGGGCGCACCTTGAAGGGGTCGACGCCCTTCGGGATGGGCAGCGACGTGTTGAGCGAGGAGAGCCGGTTCTTCACCGCGAGGACCTCGGCCTTGGTGAGGACCTTCCTCGTCTTCGAGAGGCGGCTCGGCACCTTGTGCAGTGGAGTCGCATCGGCGTCGGAGCCGACGTGCACGAAGGTGACGGGGACGTTCGGCAGGATCCGCGCCACCTTGCGCCGCTCGTCCTCGAGCATGCGCTTGGTCCGGGAGGCGGGGCCCTCCGCGATCAGCACGACGCCTCCGCGGCCGACGGCGCGGTAGACGGCGTCCTGGGTCTTGCCGTTGACGGCGACGGGCATCTCGCCGCCGGTCCAGGTGCCGCGCAGTCCGCTGCGCAGGACGGCGCCGACCGCGCCGGGCTGCCCGGCGATCTGCCCGTAGGCGGCGCGCTCGGCGCGGCGCGAGAGCACGGCGAGTCCGGCGACCAGGCCGGCCATCACGCCCACGATGATCCACAGCGCGATCACGAAGCCGTTGCCGTTGCTGAGCAGGATGCCGAGGAGCACGCCGAGCAGGATCGGGAGCAGGAGCGCGAGGAGGATGATCCAGACGGCGCTGCTGTCGTAGCGGCGGGTCATCTGGAACACCTGCCACATCTGCTTGAGACGTCCGGGTTCCTTGACCGCCTTCGTCGACGGTTCCGTGCTGCGTGCCATGACGTCAAGGATACCGAGCGGGAGCGCGGCGGCGGACCCCGGACGCGGATCGGACTCCTCCACAGAGGGCACGCGCGCCGATCCGTCCACCGATCGGGATAGACGGGCGTCCTCCGCCTCGGTCTGCGGTCAGGCTCGCCTCATGACGAGCAGCGGGACGGTCCAGGGCCGGAGGATCGGCGGAGTGCGGACGGGGAGGCGGCGGACGCCTGCACCGGGTGCCGCACCGCCGGCCGAGCGGACGATGCGGCCGCGGGAGGCCGAGGCGCTGCAGGCGTCGCCGGTGGCTCGGCTCGCCGAGCACCGCCACCGCGAGCGCATCGTCCGGGTGGAGTCGTCTCCGAGGAGGTGCATCGTCTCGACCGCCCCTCCCGTCGTCGCCACGCTCGAGAGGTTCCTGCGGGTCGAGCGGGGGATCGGACTCGGCGCCGCGGTCACCCTCCTCGCCCCCGTGGTGGGCGCGGTCCGCTCGGCCGCCCTCGAGGGAGCATGGCTGGCTCCGACGACGGACGACATCGGCCTGACGGAGGAGGGTCGGCCCCTGCTGCTGCTGACGACGCCCGCCGTCGACACCCCGCGTGCGGCGCGCGACGCGCTGCAGCAGGTTCTGGAGCGCCTCGGGATGCTCTGCCCGGAGCTGCCGGTCGCCGCCCTCGCGCGGCACCGCGACCTGCTGGCGCTGGAGGGCAACCTCTACGGACTCGCTGATCCGCAGGGGATAGGCGAGGCGGTGCGGGCGCTGCCGACGTCCGGCGCGGGTGCACGGGGTCGGGAGGCGGTGCCTGCTCCGGCTGCCCGGCACCGGCGGGTCCATCCGCTCGACGGCTGGCAGGACCGCCTCCGGGCGTTCGTCGTCCGGCGTCGGGGACCGCTCTCCGTCGGGACGGCGATCGTGCTGGGAGCGGTGCTCGCCGGATCGCTCGCGGGCGGGCCCGGTCGGCAGGTGCAGGATGCGGAGGCGTCGACCGCAGCCGCGCCCGTTCCGGCTCGGTCGACTCCGCCGGCGGTGGCGACCGCGGCACCGCCCGCTCCGGTCGCGGCGGCCGCGCTCGACGCCGAGCAGGCGGCGGAGGTGCTGATCGACGCGGTGCGCGCGTGCGGGGACCGGGGGTGCGCCCGCGGTCTGGTCACGGCGGACTCGCCGCTCGGTGACGCAGCGGACGGCCCCGCCTCCGCTGTCCCGGCGACGGGGGAGGCGTCGGCCGTCCTCGTCGACGTGAACGGGGCATCGGCGGTCGTGCACCTCCGGACGGCCCCGGGGACGACAGCGGCCTCCGTCCTGATCATCAGGACGGAGGCCGGCTGGCTCATCCGCGACGTCTACACCGGAGCGGCCTCGTGAGAGGCGCGCTCAGGGGGAGCGTCTTAGATGCCGAGGTCGTTCTCGAACGAGCCCTCCTCGAGGCGCTCCTTGATCGCGACCAGGAAGCGCGCCGCGTCGGCTCCGTCGACCGTGCGGTGGTCGTACGAGAGCGCGAGGAAGACGGTCGAGCGGATCGCGATGGCGTCAGCACCGTCCACCTGCACGACGGCCGGCTTCTTGGTGACGATGCCGGTGCCGAGGATCGCGGTCTGCGGCAGGAACACGACGGGAGTGTCGAACAAGGCCCCGCGTGAACCGGTGTTGGTCAGCGTGAAGGTGCCGCCGGCGAGCTCATCGGGCTTCAGCTTGTTGTTGCGGGTGCGCTCGGCCAGGTCTCCGATGGTGGAGGCGATCTGCGCGAGGTTCAGCTCGGACGCGTTCTTGAGGACCGGGGTCAGCAGGCCGCGCTCGGTGTCGACGGCGATGCTGATGTTCTCGTGGTCCGGGTAGACGATCGACTCGCCGTCGAGGGTCGAGTTGATCACCGGGTAGGCCTTGAGCGCCTCGGCCGCCGCGAGGGCGAAGAACGGGAGGAAGGACAGCTTGGCGCCGGTCTTCTCCTGGAAGCTCTTCTTGACCGAGTCGCGGAAGCGGGCGACCGCCGTGACGTCGACCTCGATGACCGAGGTGAGCTGGGCGCTCGTCTGCATCGACTCGACGGCGCGCTGCGCGAGGACCTTGCGCAGGCGCGACATCGGCTGCGTGGTGCCGCGAAGGGGCGAGGTCTCGAGCGGGGTGCGCGCGGCCTTGGCGGCTGCGGCGGCGGGCGCCGAGACCGGGGCGGCCGGAGCCGACTTGGCGGCCTCGACCGCGTCGAGGACGTCCTGCTTGCGAATGCGGCCGCCGACTCCGGTTCCCGTCAGGGTGGAGAGGTCGATGCCGTTCTCGCCGGCGAGCTTGCGCACGAGCGGGGTGACGTAGCCGGGGTTGGAGTCGGTGGGCTCGGGGGAGGCGGCGGGCGCGGCGGC
>NZ_PSVN01000054.1:0-660 GCF_002932235.1 Rathayibacter sp. AY1E3 | reverse complement strand
GGTCTCGACGGTCATCGGCAGGCGGGTGCCGACCTTGTCCTCGGCGAGCGCGTGGGTGTCGCAGCGGGTGGGGACGGCGTCCAGGACCACGGAGTCGAGGGTCCCGGCGGGCACGGAGCGGTCGAGGGTCCAGGCGTCGGCGGCGTCGGGCGGCTGCAGCAGGATCGTGGCGTCGACGCTGCGGAGCACGAGGGGGGTGCCCCGGACGTCGGCGGTGATGGTGAGGCGCGCCGGCTCGTGCGCGGCGCCTCCGGACGTGTCGATCCGCAGGGCGAGGTCGGCGTCGACGGTGCGGGCGAAGCATCCGGACCGGGCGAGAGCGTCGACGAACGAGAACGGGTCGTCGGCGGGGTACGCGTGCTCGCCGTGGCCGTCGATGGCGAGGACGACCTCGAGCGCAGTGGGCGCCTCCGCGACCGGGCAGGCGGGCTCGGGCACGTCGACGCGGAGGTCGCGCGAGGTCCCGTCGGGGACGCCCGTGCCGCCGGTCCAGGTGAGCGGGACGGCGAGGCGCGGGTCCACGAGGCGGGCCGCGGTGACCTCGATCGGGGCGCCGCTGCCGTTGTGGACCTCGAAGACCATGGTGCCGCCGGCGATGTCGGAGCGGTTCTGCTGGACAGAGACGGTGACCCCGGGAGCCGGGGCGGACGGGGCGGAGGA